>PWJF01000563.1 GCA_003560935.1 Ignavibacteriales bacterium | reverse complement strand
TTATGCTGGTACCCCTCGCGCTGGATTTGCAGAAATCCCGACATCATGCTTACCGATGTATGAACACTGTATTCCCATGTGCCGTCCTGCATTCCGACTACGATAATGGTGAGGAAGGCAGCAAAGAAAATAGCCATTATCGTGAGTATCGACCGGCGTTTATTTCGCCAGATATTCCGCCACGCAAGTCTGATAATTAATTTCACAATAGATACCTATGAATCATAGAGTTTCCGGTCCCGGTTTCAAGTTTTCTGTAATTCCTAAATGTATAAGTACATTACATGATATATGCTCGACTGAAAGCACGAAACTGGAAACCGGTCACCGTTGCAATTCCTGTAATGAGAACACTCGGTCGCTGAGGCGCACGTCGAATTGAACATCGAGTATCTCAAACTTCGTTCGATGACCGGGCTTAGCGTTGTTATACATCGTCCAGGTCCCGGGGATGGTTCTGCCACCGTATTCATTTATATCGGAAAATTCCATATACCGGATGAGGTCACCCCGTTCATCATAATATTCGATTCGGGCTGCGATATAATCTCTCTGACGAACCCAGTAATGCAATTTACCCCAGACAATGGGTGCGTCCGGTCTCGGTATTAACTCAATCACCCAGCACAGGATACCTTCAACCTCCTCTTCACCTATTATCTCCATTTTGTAATCTTCTACAAGATTTGATTCCCGCACGATGTCGTCATTTGTAAAATCGGATCCGTTCCATGATTGGAGCATCATCGACGGCGGTATCTTGATGGTGGTCTCGGTGTTGCGGAGATACATCCACATCTCGTTGCCGATCTTTAACGTCCTGTTGCCGGCTTCGCGCCGCGGGGATTTAATATGGATCAGAGCTTTTTCGTTCCCCTTCCAGTATGTATCCATCTCCATCACACGGGTAAAATTCGGCGTCACAACGGTCATTATAAATGTCCCCCGGCTTGTTTCTCCCTTGAGGAGGTCTTCCGCCTGTTCAATTATATCCTGTGCAGTCTGACCTGCAAGTGTCGATCCTGCCAATAAAGTAAACATTATGCTGATTAAGTATCTCATCGTTGATCTCCGGTTTTCAAACAGCTCTGACTAAACGGTCAGTCATAATATACAATAGTTTGTTAGTTTTGTCAAGACTTTATAATTAATTCATTCATATGATATAACGTATTTCTCTTGACAATGTTTCATCAATTTGCTATATTATGACTGAACGTTTAATCAAATTCACGATTCTATGGCAAAAGACAGCGAAAATACAAGAAAAAAAATATTGGACTCGGCTTTTGAGCTGTTCGCTACGCAAGGATTTCACGATACATCAATGAGCCAAATAGCACAAAAGGCAGAGGTATCAAAGGGATTGGCATATAATTATTTTACAAGTAAAGAACATTTACTTGGGGATATACTCGAACAGACATTTCTTGATTCAATGGCTTCATGGGATCGCCTCATGGGGAAAATCTCGACCATCTCCGATCCTGCAGAGAAAGTCAGGGTAATGATCGACTTTTATATCGATCAGCTCACCACGAATCAGAATTTCTACAGACTCTATTTGAGTTTACTGCTTCAACCGCAGGTTCTCGCAAATCTCAAACCCTTATTGGAAAAACTAAAGCCGCGGACCGATCGGATCCAGGAAGAAAGCTATGATCTATTTCGAGCTATGGGATCCAAAGACCCTGAAGCGGAAATGTGGTTTATCAAATCTTTGATAAACGGCGTATTGCTCAGCATAATTACTGCAGGAGACATGATTCCCCTTGAACGCGTTCGGCAGTTATTGTTGGAAAAGTACATAGCAGTATCTCAAAACTGAGTATGGGGGCACCTCGGAAATCATTGTATCGCTTTAATTGTCATGAATTAACCATTGTCTCCAGTAATTTCACCCACAATTTCATCGTCATCGATATCATACTTCGCTCGGTAAAAGTCGGCCATCAACAAGTTTTGCCGCTACTGAGGATAAAAAGATGATAGGCCCCTAACAATCTAATTGAGGATTAATCGGATAAATTCCTGGTTTAATTGCAGTATGTGTTTTGCAGAGCACTCAATACAATATATATATATATGCAGAAAAGTATGAAGAATGAAAAAATCAGTGCCCTGGCGGAAGCATATTTCTGCTTGAACGCGTTCGAAACATATTTTTGGGAAAATACGAGACAGTGTCACAGACATAGCAAGTAAAAAACGCCCCGCATTTTACCAATGCGGGGCATAGTTATTATGCGCAAGAAATTATTTTATCAATATAAGTCGCTTCGTATCCATAAATTCACCCGCACGGATTTGATATATATACACGCCGCTCGATAATCTCTGTGCATCAAATACCAAATCATGATATCCCGCCGCTTTATGTTCATCAATCAGTATCGCCACCTCCCGTCCTAAAAGATCATACGCAACCATCCGGACTTCGTCCGCAGCAGGGAGTGCAAAACGAATCGTTGTCGACGGATTAAACGGATTCGGGTAGTTTTGCATGAGTGTATATTGATACGGTATTTCTCCATCCGGATAATCGACCGATGTTACGAATGAAGACCCGGCTAAATACCAGAATCCGCTTCTGACAACAAACACGTCGCCGTATTGTGCCCCGGCAAGCGGTTGTCCGGCAGTGCTTCTGAGGGCTTTGCCGTCACCTCCTGCATCGCCTCCACCTGCGCTGAATACCCAACCGTTGATTTGATATTGTGCGGAAAGATGTTCCACGGGGACGCAAAATGCAGCGATAAGAAGCATACCCAACATTAGATATTTTATTTTCATAACCGAAATTCTCCCTTAGTATTATCGCTTAATAATGATTTCCAATTTATAGTCGTACTAATTGGGTATAAAAATTGCCGATAGTTGCAGTCTACTAAGGTTAATGGTATTGGAATCGAAGGTTGTAGATTTCTCCGCCGTAGCATAGAATGTATGGGTACCGGCATTGACGTTGACAACAGCCATAGGATTAAACGTCAACCTATAGCGATTTGTCTCATTTCCATCCAATCTTCCAAATCGTAAAAAATAAAGATCAAATAATCCCTCGGAAGATCCGAGACCAGCGTCCATCGTGGTATTATCCCCGAAAAAAATTGCCTCTCCTGATAAAAAGAGCAATACAGCGCCTGACGACGGCGCCTCTATTGTTATTGATCCAAGGTTTGTCGCCTCTGTACCTAAACCAGAGTGACTTCCCAGATCAACTACAGCCGCTCCTACAGCAGCAGCCAATTTTGCCGTGGTGACTGCTCCATCTTCGATTTTCTCTGTAGTCACAGAACCATCTGCAACCGAGTACGCATGCAATGCATACGGAACTGCGCTCAGAGGCATACGCGGGGAAAGCTCATCTCCTCCATTAATTGCGATACCGACCCAATACTTGTTATCAAACGGTATATCAAGCGGTGTCTCGCTGCCGAGATGAGCATTGAAAACACCGCCGCTCACCTGTAAGATTTGATTTTCGGACCAGAGCACATTGCCTTCTGATTCATCATCATATATACGAAACGTAAAGATATATGTATCATCCTCTACCGGCGTTCCTGTTTCATCGGTAAGAAATCCCTGATGAAAGATGGTGTGCGGTTCATAGGCAACGGCAATAAAACAAACACTCAATGTGAAAATACATAAAATGGTAACAAATTTTCGGGGATTCATTTTTCCCTCCTCAGATTTTAAGTATGTACCGGTTAATTAGAACTTATAACAATGTACCCGATGGTAGTTTGTATATACGCAACAGTTAATGCTGCGAATTATGCAATAGAGCACTCTCCATACTATGTATGCAGTTAAGAATCTAAAATGGAAAAAGAAGGGAAAATATTTTTTTCTGCGGTACAGTTGCAAGCACTGTTCATCTCGATTCCGCTTGCAGCACCCGCCCTGACACTCTTGTTCGGTCCGGCAGGAACCGTCCAATTGTAGAGATTGAGAGCGGTGAATCAACAGACCTTGGAACGTTAAATTTGGAAGAATAACATAACCGGATATAAAAAAACCGGATGAGGAGTCTTCTCATCCGGTTTTTTTTGTTTCAATTATTGTCGGGGGGAGGTTTGGCACCCGTTAGGATGGCTATTTGGGATTCTGCCTCCTTTATTTCCAACACACCTTCATACCGCTTCACCTCTTTCTTTTCTCCCCGTTCAATCTGAATTATCAGCGTCGGTACATAGCGAATCCGATTCTGCATCCCCAATCGATATCCGACCGGACTACGGGTATTATATGAATAAATAACCGCCTCGTATTCCTCTTTCAGGTAATCGATAAACGGAGCTATTTCCCGACAGCTCGGGCAATCCGGATTGAAAAAATATATAATGGAATATCTTTCAATTTCAACCGGATTTACCTGCAGAGAAGAAATAGCCAATAGTAATGAAACAAGTAGATGCATCAATTGCCTCCTTCCGAAATGGTGTATTAAATTACTTTAAAATTACATATTCCATTCTTTTCAGTCAAGAGGTCCCGGCAGAATACGAAAAAATACGTATTATTAGATATATTTATGATAATTACGTTCAGACTTCTCCTCGGCGGGATTTTTTTAGTAACCGGAATCTCTAAAATCCCGATTTTTGATGCATTTGCTTACAGCATTACCGAACTTATTCCACTTTCGGGTACTGTTCTGCATACGACGGCAGAAGCAACACTCGGATTCGAGATCATCGTCGGGTTGATTTTGTGCTGTTAAACATGGCACTATTAATCCGAACTCTCGCGCATGCCGAGATGCTGATCCATCATGATGAAGGCCGCGCCGCTGTCACCCGCTAACTTTAATTGTTCGAGTATTTCACTCGCCTGCTGTTCTTCTTCAACCTGTTCTTCGATAAACCAGTGCAGCATGATCTGGGCTGGATAGTCCTTCTCGGCAATCGCTGTCTCATAACACTTATTGATGAGTCCCGTCACTTTCTGTTCGTGTTTTAGCGCTTGCTCAAAAAGAGCGACCGGATTTTTAAAAGTATGCGGCGGTTGATCGATTTGCTGTAATTTTACTTCTTCCCCTCTATCAAGCAGGAACTGATAGATCTTCATGGCATGCTTTACTTCCTCCTCGCTCTGGTGTTTAAACCAGGTTGCAAATCCGTTCAGATTCTTCGCTTCTGAATCAGCAGCCATTGAAAGATATATATAGGCAGAGTCGAGTTCATACTTGATCTGGTCGTTTAACACTTCATAAAGATTTTTGCTCATCATACGCTGTTTCTCCTTTTATTTTGTGGGAAAAGATAGGCGGGCACATTCATGTATAATTTTCGGTCAGAGTTTCCGCAACATATATATAGTGTTTTGGCATTAGGTGTTATTAAAAGCGATATCGTAATGTACAAAGAATGCCCGATAAATTCCAATACAAAAATAAACGTATAATTGGCCAATCAGTTTATCAAACTTGTTTTATAAAATAATTTTTAGTAAGTTCGCTCATATTATTCAACTGTTCACTTACCACATGAGGAGGAAATCATGGTACGTTTACCTTCCATTATTACGGTTTTCGCCGTATTTATTATATTGTCTTTGGCCGCTAATGCAGAGGACAACCCCTTCGAAATTGAGCGGATGGTAATTGCAGCCGGTGTGGAGGAACGAGAACCGGTTGAAGTTGCAGACTCATTTGCAGCCGGCATTGAACGCGTGTATTGTTTTCTTGAGGCGCAAAATATTCAACAGGATACCGAGGTTACCTTCGTGTGGTATCATGGCGAAGAACGTGCCGCATCCGTAACGGTCGCTCTGGGGCAGGGTCCTCGCTGGCGGACATTCTCGTATGTGACAATTCGCGATCGTACCGGCGAATGGCGGGTGGATTTGCACGATGCAATGGACAATATTGTTCAATCGGTTAATTTTAGAATAAG
>PWJF01000153.1 GCA_003560935.1 Ignavibacteriales bacterium | reverse complement strand
TTATAACATTAGTTGTTTTCGTGCTTGTGGGTTGTGAAGATTTTCTTGTCCAAAGCCCGCAACAATCGCTTGACCTTGAGGACGTCATTCGCGATCCCGAGGGTATTACCGCTCTGGTTACCGGGATGTACGATGGCATCCAGGATCCCAGTATATCCGGAGCCAACTACAATGTAATACCCGAGGTTATGGCGGACAATGTGGTGTGGTCGGGTAGTTTCGTGACATATATTGAATTCCATGAACGGCAGATGACCGCCACGAATCTCAATACGGTCAACTGGTGGACCGTCTCATACCGTACAATTAACCTTGCGAATGTCATACTGGAAGCACTCGACATAGTCGATGATCCGACTCTTTCTGAGGCGCAGAAAAATATATGGCGGGGAGAAGCTCTCTTTGTTCGGGGTATGTTGTATTTCGAACTTGCCAGGGTATACGGTAAACCATGGGTATTAGCCGGAGGCAACACCCCCGGGGTGCCTATAAGTTTAACTGCGGTCAAAGGGTCCGCTCAATTTGAAAACTTACCTCGTGCTGCTTTAGCTGAGGTGTATGCACAGGCGGAGAGCGATATACAACAAGCGGCAACTTTACTTCCGGATGTAGGGGTACGTGGTGATCGGAGGTTGACTCGATACGCAGCTTTGGGATATTTGATGCGGATGGAACTGGTAAAAGGCAACTATGCCGCTGCAGCGGATTATGCAAACCAGATAATGAATTCGGGTCACTTTGCACTGACTCCCCATCCAAATGGACCGTTTGACATTGAATTCTCTCCGGAATCCATATTTGAAATCATCCATACCCCGGTTGATAACCCAGGTGTGAATGCGGGACAAAATGCATTCTACGGTACTACAGAAATGGGTGGGCGTGGTGATATTCAGATCAGTGCCAGTTATGTTGAGGCAACCGGTCAGATTATCACCGATGCTCAACAAGCAGTGATAGATGCTGCGGGCTTTACTGTGTCCGATCGTCGCGTAACGGAAATGGTGACAAGTTTAACACCGGGAACCGGCGCCACTATGAAGTTCCCAGATGCTGTTAATAACGCCGACAACGTGTTGAATTTGCGCTATGCAGACGTTCTCTTAACCAGGGCGGAAGCTCTTGTAGAATTAGCAGCGGACCTTGATGCTGTACCAGAGGAAGCGTTCGATTTGCTGAATATGATTCGTACAAGAGCCATTGTCGTGGACGATGGAGAAGGAGGCAATAGGAACGATCTGATTGAATTTGGTCCAGGTGATTTTACGACAAAACAAGAGTTGCTCGATGCTATACTACTTGAGCGTAGAATCGAGATGGCATTTGAAGGAGACCGATTCTATACCCTTCACAGAAAAGGGTTAGATATCCGTGGTCTTGCCCCGGATCATAATCGAGTTACCTTCCCGATTCCGCAGCAGGAGTTGGATGCAAATCCAAATATTGTACAGAATCCGGGATACTAATTTCTTTTCGCTTAATTTAAAACGTGATAAAGCCGTTGGTACTTGAGCCAACGGCTTTATTTATATTTATAATATATCATGAAAGGTTTTGTGGTGTTTAATGAAAAGGAATCGCTTAATTCCGCTGGTCATTCTAATATTCATCTTCTTTTTTGCTGCTTGTTTAGGTCCCACAGATCCGATCGAACAACCCAATATTTTTTCGCTTACAAACACGCTTTTAAACATCGGCGAAGATTTCGTTCTCGGACAGGATACGATAAGTGTATTGGGATATAAAATGTTAATCGATACCATTAGTGTGATGAAGCAAGGAATGGAAGATGAACACTTTGAGCCGGAACTTCGGCTTGTTTCTTTCATAGCTGGATTTGCCGATTACAACACCGTTGGCATGGGTGAATTGGGAGCCGGCCGGTTTGAAGGAATTGGTTATTCGATCATTAGACCGGTGCCGGCTGAGGTCGATTTAATAGACCCTGATCTGGTTGAAAGGGATCATGAAACCGGAGAAATTATTGACGTTTATTCTGTTGCTGTATTGGGATTATATAATAATGAACTATTCCGGTTTCGCTCGAAAGTATCACAAAATGTTAAGTATGGTTTTCTTGAAGTAATAGAAATGCCCGAATATAACGGCTATCTTGAAGCCCGTTTGAGGGGAAATTGGAAACAATGGTTCTTGAATGCCGAAAGAGATCAACTATTAAATCCAAACGATCCAGCGAACAGAGAACAGATTGAGGAGAATTTCTTGAAACATTTTGATATCTTTACAATTACGGTCGGAGGCGTATAGCTATATGTTTTAAGTGGGGTGAGGAAATTTTTTCTAAAGAAAGAACGATTAAATCCGGTCTGTTGTTTAAAGTAATAGATAAGACCAGAAGCTATAACAACAGATATGTATGCGAGCGGCGTTATGTATAATGGAGCGAGAACATTCATCATCCTTATAGTGGTTTGCTTACTGGGGATCTCACCCGCAGTATCCGGCGGAGATGACCCTCCCGCTTTTATTTCGGGCACAGTAACCGATGAACAAACGGGCGAACCCATCATAAATGTGAATGTGTTCATTATGGGGACACGGATAGGCGCCATAACAGATGATCATGGCCGGTTCTCCTTAGGTCCTTTAAAGCATGGTATTCAAGTTATAGAATTTTCTCATATCGCATATGTAAACGTCCGGGACCTACGTCATATCGAACCTGGTGAGACTTTGAGATACGATGTAAGATTAACCGAACAGTCGATAATACTCGAAGAAGTCGAAGTAGTGGCTGAACCTACACTACCTGCTCATCTATGGGTGGGTCCCAGTGGACGTGTATTTACGAGAGAAGATATTGAAAAAACAGGGGCTCGAAGATTGAGCGATGTTCTCAGAGTGATGGCTCCCCGGGCTCATATTGTGGAGGTGGGTCCGGATCTGTATATAGATTTAAATAGCGGTCCCGGTCGTAATGTCGGTTATCCATTCCGCGGACCAAGACATTATAGTAATCCTCTTGTCATCTTAAATGGAATGCGGATCGGAAAAAGTCCAATAGCACTTAATTTTATGATAAAAACGGAGGAAATCGATGTGATAGCGGTACTCCGTGGAATTGAAGCTGATATGTACGGTTATGAGGGCCGTGATGGTGTATTGTTGATTGAAACCACCCCTCAACCCCAATTTACCGGGCTCTCATTCTACAAAAAACTATTATATACATCAATGGTCGTTGGTGTTTCATTTTTATTCTCCTGGCTCGTTTTCTTGTAAACCGACCTTAACTTCCCATCGCTGAATTTTATAGTATTACCGTTTGAATTCTTTTCGGAATTGTTGTTATTCATGTTTAGGTGTGTACACGTGTCTTTTCTGTGAATAAAAGCATGATTGACATTTTAAAAAATGTGTAAATTATGTCAATAGTTACATATACAAACTATTAAAAGACCTTTTTAATTGATTTTATCAAGATATTGATACCCTGTGAGTTTAGTTTATATTTTAATAAAATCAAAAATTATTACGAAACAAACTTATTAATAGATAATTAAGTTAATGTCAAAATATTAAGATATTTTCTAAATATTAAATTAATTTAAGAATAGGTAATTTCTTCATCCGATGTATCTATTAATATATTGAGTGGAATATTAACGACTTAGTGCAATATGCTTCCTGTCGTTTATTATAATGTCGTTAGTTTTAAGCTTCGGTGATATCCTTTATCAAAATCTAATCCATTCCGAGGCAGGTTTTGCATCCCATTACAAAAATATTGAGCTTACCTGTTAAAAATCTCAACGCAACAATAAAATACAATTGTTGTAAAAACCTAAATAACTTAAGCGGAGGTCTCATATGACACAATGTAATTACGGAATTTCATATATCCGTGCAACCCTCATTATAATCCCTGTTTTGTTATGTTTCACCGTGTTTGCATTTGCCCAAACAGATGCACAATTGGAGCGGGAGGTGATTCGGGATTATGTGAGGGGCATGTTGATCCAACCAACTGGAGCCGAACAGCACATAATTGATCAATTTATCGCTGCAACCAATTCAAAACCACATTCGCGTGACTTCCTTACACCTCAGGCGACTGATGTTGTGAAATTTTCCGAGGGATTTGAAGATGAAGAATTTCCGCCGGAAGGTTGGGAGATTTACAATTATGCTGGAGACGAAGAATGGTTTCGATATACGGGAATAGTCAGATCAGGAGAAGCTGCAGCAGCTCATTGGTGGGACGAACCGTTTCAGGATGGCTGGCTTGTTACACCTGCAATTCAGGCGGATACCGGAGATGTTCTCTTATTTTATGAATGGACTCATTTTGCCGATTGGTACGGATATAACGGTCTCTGGATTTCAGACGGCAGCCCTGATCCGGCTGACGGCGATTTCGTCGAGATAGCTGAAATAGACGATGGAGATGCTCTCTGGACGCAAAGAATGTTTCCGCTCGACGAATATGCCGGCTTGGATATATACATTGCTTTTGTATACCAGGGTGCTGACGCCCATATTTGGATAATCGATGATGTAATGGTTATACCGGGCGATATTCCCCTCCTCGCTGCAGCGCCCGATACCTTAAAGGTTGATTTAAGCGTTGACATGACGGCTGTCGATACCATGTTTATTTTTAATGAGGGATTAACCGTACTCGAATTTGAACTGACGTCACGGGGAACCGGCGTTGCGGTATTTCCGGAAGAAGAAGAAAATGACGCAGCCAAAATTGCTCTTGCAAATAACACTCGCATCGATGTGCAATCTTCTGATCCATTGGCGGACTTATTGGCATTAGATCCGAATCCGACACAAAGCGGTAGCAGGGACATCTCACTGCAAGGATTCCTGCTGGAAAATAATGAGGAAACCGCATCCGTTCATCATGACGGTGATAATAGTACCCGTATTGGACTAATGGATGCAGGGACCTATACAGTTGCCTCTCGATTTAATGCCGCTGAAATGGGTGAATATTACACAAGCGATCTCTTGCATATCGAGTATTATGTTGGCGATTATCTTCCCTATATTGATAGTTTTGAACTAAAAATATGGGAAGGTGGAGATGCCAATAATCCTGGCGCCCTTATCTACCAGGCGGAGGTATCAGATGATCTTCAAGGCGGGGCTTGGAACGTTTACGAACTGAGCGCACCCATCCATTTGTACTGGGGTACAGAGTATCGGATAGGATATACGGTAACGGTGAACAGCATGGCATTCCCGACAGGAGTCGATGACGGACCGATGGTGGCTGGCAAAGGCGGCTGGATCGGATTTGGTGCTGAACCCACCACATGGTATCAGCTCGAGCCTAATTATGGCATCGACCGCAACATTAATATACGGGCTGTTGTTAATCCCGCAATGCCCTGGATTACCTTTAGCTTGGTAGCTGACACGGTATCCTCAGGTGAATTTATCGATGTAGAAGTTACATTCGATCGTACGGGATTAGTTCTTGAGCCTGGTCTTTATTACTTCAATATTCTTATAAAAAGTAACGATCCGATAACTCCTGAGTATTACATGCCGGTTGAAGTAACTCTGTTAGTTGACGAGGAAGAAGGCGGAGAAGGCGATATTGTTGCCGGTGTAGATGACGGTGGGAGCGTGCCGGAGAAATATGTTTTGTTGCAAAATTATCCGAATCCGTTCAATCCCAGCACTACAATTCAGTTTGAGTTGCCGGTTCAAAGCACAGTAAAGATCGAAATCTTTAATACAATCGGTCAGCGTGTAGAGACGCTGGTTAACAATCAATTGGATGCGGGGCTCCATAGAATTGAGTGGACTCCCATCAATCTCCAATCAGGTGTATTCTTCTACCGGCTTGAGGCAATTCCAGTTAAGAATCCGTCAGATCGGTTTGTAGAAGTAAGAAGAATGGTTTTGGTCAAATAAATCCCATTGTGTGAGG
>PWJF01000369.1 GCA_003560935.1 Ignavibacteriales bacterium | reverse complement strand
TGTTCGTAGTCGCAGGGCCAATTAACGAGCGCTTAGTCTCGGAGTCCGGATAGAGGTAACTACGGATCCGTCCCATATGCATCACGCCGAGTTTGTTCATTGCCCGATACCTTTGAAATTCATGTTCGAGTGCAACCCATACTATTTCCTGTTCATCAAAACTTTCGGTAGAATAATGTATCGAGAATGAACGGGTGTTGAATTCACTGCCGAGATTCCTCTCAAGTTGAGTGCGTGTCGTGCTGAATCCGAGCGCACCACGAGACAGCAGTTGCACAAAAATAAGTAGAATACCTATCGTGATAAAAATACTTAGAAAGCTATTGGCGTAGGTATGTCTGAATAAACGTACACGATCGCGCATCGATGCATCGCGCAGCGGTGTGAAGCGAAGCATATAAATAACAAGGACAATAATAAACGACAGAAAAACCGTGTATGCACGATAGAGTACAAGCGTGGATGTTACCGGCATCAATAGATCGTAACTCAAACCCGGGAAGAATCCGATAAACGGATTGTAAAAAAATATTTTCGGTTGTACGAGGGTTGTTAGGATTGATAAGGCGAGCGACAACGACATGATGAATATAAATGTAACTCGTCCCCACCTGAACAGCAGGCTCACAAACCATCCGAGCGAATATGCAAACATGACACTGATAACCGGAAGTAATACAAAGAAGGTGAGTCCCTCGACGGGATCACACGGAAGACCGGGAAGGGAGGCAAGAAATACCACGAGAAGCGGAACGAACAAATATGCGATATTTATCATCAGCCCGTTCCGAAACCGGACCGGCGCCGGTATCGTACTCGTCCGGCGTTCATCGCGGACGGCATTCCACCCGGCTATCAATGACGCGATCACCGCGAATAATGCCGCATACTCATAACCGAAGTTACCGAACAGCGGCTGTCGAATTATGATAATCCCGGCAATGAGATACAGGATAATTGCGGTATAATGATTAATTCTTGTATGCATGGTCTATGTTAATACTCCTCCGTCTGAACACGTTCAATTCTTGCATCGAGTTTCTGTAGTTTTTTCTCTATTGATTCGTAACCGCGATCGATATGATACACACGCAGAACTTCGGTTTCACCCTCTGCTATCAATCCTCCAAGAATGAGCGATGCACTCGCCCGCAAGTCTGTGCTCATAACCTTCGCCCCCTTCAGCTTACCGTTGCCGCGAACGACTGCAACGTTCTCTTCAATTTCGATATTGGCGCCCAGCCGGTTCAACTCCGGGACATGTTTAAAGCGGTCGACAAATATCGAATCGGTAATAACGGAAGTTCCTTTCGCCTTGCACATCAACGCGATCCATTGGGCCTGCATATCCGTCGGAAAACCCGGATATACATCGGTTGCAACGTCGACCGGCTCTAATATTGACGGAGCGGTCAATGAGATCGACGAACGTTCAACACGTATTTCGCAACCCGCTTGTTCAAGTTTTGAAAGAACTGCACTGAGATGATCGGGGATGCAATTCTTTATCGTGATCTTTCCGCCGGTAATTGCACCGGCGACAAGAAATGTTCCGGCTTCAATGCGATCGGGTATCGTCGCAATGTTTGTGGGTTTGAGTTCGGTGACACCTTCAACTTCAAGACGTTTTGTCCCGACACCATGAATCTTTGCGCCCATTTTTTTTAAGAAATGAGCAAGCTGATTTATCTCCGGCTCCATTGCGGCATTTTCGATCATCGTGGTTCCCTCAGCAAGCACCGCTGCCATCAACAGGTTTCCTGTCGCACCCACACTTGGTGTATCGAAAGAGATGCGGGTTCCTCTAAGTTTTTTTGCTCTTGCATTGATGTAACCGTTTTCGATCGTTATTTCCGCTCCGAGCTTCTTCATCCCATCGATATGAAAATTTACGGGTCGTGGACCCCATGCACATCCGCCGGGTAATGAAACCCGTGCTTCGCCATACCGTGACAGTAATGGCCCAAGCACATAGATAGAAGCCCGCATCTTTTTAACCTGCTCGTAGGGTGCTTCAAAATTGAAGATTCCGGAAGAATCGATGGATAATTTTTTTCCCGATAACTTCACATCCATCCCCATTATCTGAAGAAGCTGACTCATCGTCGTGACATCACGCAAATCGGGTGTATTATCGAGTGTATACGACCCCGGAGCAAGTATAGTTGCGGGCATGAGAGCGAGAAGAGCGTTTTTCGCGCCGCTGATAGTTACTTCACCTCTAAGTTCGTTACCGCCTTGAATAACAAATTTGTCCATATAAACTACTATATAGATTGCAAAAAATGGTGGGTTAACGTTTTCAATATACGAACGGTTCATGTAGAATGCAACGATATAATAAAACGCGCTGAATTCTTGCCGATCATAACGAGAATATATATATTTATAGAGTAATAAATTCGATCCTGTTTCGGTTCACATTTTAGACTGCATGTTCCAAAATTCTTTCCGGAGGTTTCGATGAAAATATTCCCTCAGAGCACATTAGTATTCCTTTTTTTCTTTCTGATAATTCCGTTCGTTAGTTCGGCAGATGATAACCGCTTCACTCCTGAGACGGTTGTACATCTTGAGACGGTCACCGATGCCGTTATATCACCTGATGGAAACAAGGTCGCATATGTACGCCGCGTCCAACGGTCGCCCGATGAAGATCGGGGAACCGCATATACCGAAATGTTCGTCGTTCCGGCCACCGGCGGCGAGCCGCTGCAGTTTACATTTCGTCCGCACAACGCAGCTACCTTACAGTGGTGCCCGAGCGGAGAATATATTTATTTTAGATCAAACCGTCCCGAAATACATCGCGGTATGCAGGTGTACCGGATATCGTCAAAAGGAGGCGAAGCTGACATTGTCACTACGGAATCATCTCCCGTTCTTGCATATACGCTGTCGCCCGGTGGAAACAAACTTGCATATATTCTTCAGGATCCCGAACCGGATCACATCCGTCAGCGCACACAGGAAGGCGACGATTGGCGAATTGAGGATGAGTTTTTCCGTCACCGCCGTGTATACATAAAGGATCTTACAACTAAAGAAACACGCCTCGTGACGGCATTTAACAAGTCGGTATGGGCTATCGAATGGTCTCCCGATAATAATAAACTGCTTATACAGGCGAGTCCCTTGCCCACTACGGATCACTCGTTCATGTTCAAGAAAATGTATTTGATTGACGCTGCGGGCACCGATAATCCGGAAGTATTTGTCGAAACCGAAGGAAAACTCGGCGGCATGGCATTCTCACCCGACGGCAGACATGTCGCATGGCAAGGCGCGATCGATATCAGCGATCCGACAGAAGGAACGATCTTTGTTGCAAACGTAACCTCGCGTGAAATGTGGACGCTAACTCCCGACTTTGAAGGAACGGTTACCTGGGTAACATGGAAAGATAACAACACATTAGTCTTCACATCAGAAGAAAAAACCTGGACCCGGATGAGTAGCATTCACCATAGCGGCGGTGAACGAACGATTATATTTGATGAAAGGAAACATCCTGAATTCACATCGGCGCAGTTTGCAAGCGATAAGCGAACGTTCGTCGCCGTTGCATCGGCATATACTCATCCGAATGAAGTATTCGCCGGTAATATCCGACGAAAAGAAATGAATCGGATCACGTTTCATAATCCTGAACTGAAAGACATAACATTTCAGAATTACGAATATATCGAATACGAAGCACGCGACGGTTTGCTGATCACCGGATTGTTATTAAAACCGGTAAACTATCGGGAAGGCAAGCGGTATCCTCTTATCTGTCAAATACACGGCGGACCTGAGGCGGCATATACCCATGGTTGGAACACAACTTACGCAGCTATGACGCAGCTTTATTCGCAGCAAGGCTTTATGGTATTCCTGCCGAACTACAGGGCAAGTACCGGGCGCGGCGTTGAATTCGCCAAGGCAAATCATCAGGACGGCGGCGGCAAAGAGTTTACCGATGTGATCGACGGAGTAGAATATCTGAATGAGCGGGGACTTATCGACCGTGACCGTGTCGGGATTGTGGGCGGATCGTACGGCGGCTATTTCGCAAACCTGGGAGCAACCCGTTACGCCGGAAATTTTGCGGCGGCAGTAAACTGGGTCGGCATCTCGAATCAGTTCTCGAAAGTCGGCATGACCGATACGCCGCTTGAGAACATTCTTGTTCATTTCAACCGCGCCCACTATCAAAACCAACACCGCATCGGCATAATGGAAGCATCGCCGATATGGTATCTCGAGAGAGCGGTTCAGGAAGAGAACGAAACGCCGCTGCTCATTTTGCACGGCGAAATGGATGCGCGTGTACCGTACGGTCAGGCTATCGAGTTATATCGAAGTTTAATGTTGTCGTATAAACATCACCGGGGAATGACACGCGATGAAATACCGGTAACGTTTGTTTCGTATCCCCGGGCCGGCCATGGCACCGGTGAAGTCAGGCAGCAATTGCATTTTTCGAATACGGTACTTGAGTTTTTTAAGAAGCATCTGAAGCCGGTGGAGTTAACGGAGTATGGAAAATAATAGCAAACCCCAACCGCAGCTATAAGGATATGCAATTGCATGTCTTTCTTTATCAAAAACCGTTCATCCTCCGGATAAAAAACCGCCTCCTCGTATTTCTCACCTGCGAATATTTTAATCGCATCGAACGATTCCCAGAGCGATATCAATACAAACTCCGCTTCATTATTTTCAATTTTTCGCAATACATATACTCTCCTGTTCCCCTTTGTTGTTTTGTATTGTTTCACTCCGGTCTGCTGTAAATAGTCGTGGTAGGAATCTGCATCGTTTGCCGTCGTTACCCCTTTCCAGATTCGAGCGATCATTGTCCCTCCGCTAATTGGTTGTATATAAATTGGTGCGTTTATGAAATATACGGATCAAACGGACATCTGTTTCGCGTTCTGTAATTTCCAATACAGCAGCAAAATGATCAAACCCATTCCGAAGTCGATTATTCCGGAAAGCAAAACCATTACTATTGATTCGATGAAGAGGTAGTATAAGAAAAGAAATACGGTCGCCGTCATTTTTATGACGACGGAAAAGACGATAAGATACTCATACCGTTTGGGGTCGGTACTTGCTTTATAATATACATACGAAACAAGTAAATGAAACACACCTCCCTGCATCTGAAAGAACCTGCTTTCAAGATGTGGGAATCCGAAGATCTCCATAATTGTATCGCCTGCGACAATCAACACTACTACGACACCGAAGGTATGTGCTGCTACGATGAGAAGGAACCATCTGATGAGACGAACAACCGGATACATGGTGTAATGATGTTATTGTGATAAGAAATCCGGCCGCCGCCTGGGGGAAGAGCGACGACCGGGGTGAGAGAAGGACATGCCATTCCACACCCAAACAGATATGACATGCCCTTCAATACAATTAATCCATGATCTTGCGAAGGAACGCCGGCTTGTCCGGATTCTGTTTATCGATTTTTTCTTTTTCTTTATCTCTCTCCAGACGTTCCTCGCTGCTGCGGTAATGGTTAACCGACAAATCGATGCCCCGGCGGAGATACGCCGGTTCATCAAGTCGTTTTAAATCCTGCACACCCGACGGGATATGGTCAAGTATCTTGCTCTGTTTTGCCGACCGCGCAATCGGTTTACGGTTAAATCCGGTTGCGATAACGGTGACCATCACTTCTTCATCAAGACGATCATCGACAACGGCACCGAGAATGATATTGGCATCTTCTCCCGACGCTTCGCTTATCACGTTGGTCGCCTCGTCGACTTCCACAAGGGTCATGTTCTTGCCGCCGGTGACGTTCACGAGTACTCCCTGAGCACCGGAAATAGACACACCCTCAAGCAGCGGACTCGATATCGCCGACTGAGCTGCTTCAATCGCCCGGTTTTCACCTTTACAAATTCCGGTACCCATAAGCGCATCGCCCATTT
>PWJF01000227.1 GCA_003560935.1 Ignavibacteriales bacterium | reverse complement strand
TTTCACCATGAAGTGTGTCAACATAGCCGACGAGCGAACTAACACCGGTTAATGTTCCGGTTTTACCACGTACTCTTCCACGAGCCTGTGAATGCACCGCACGTCTAAGTAATGTTCCGTCCACGCCGAGAACCGCGAGACTTTCGTAAAAGGGTCTGAAAAAATTTGAATTTTCACTTATTTGAAACAACAACTCGGCAAGCATTCTGGTTGTTACGAGATTATAAAACGAAACGCCCGATCCGTCAGCAAGACGTAATGGGAATCGGTCCACATTGAGCATTTTTAGCCCTTGTTCGACTGCACGACGTCCGCCGTCACCGGTACCGGGTGGACCATATAGCTCGGCCGATAGTGTTTTCCATGTCGCTTCGGCCGCGAGGTTGTCGCTGGATTTGTTCATCGCATGAAGAACTGAATCGATAGGAGTATTAAATTGCATCAGAGGAACCGCTGTGGAATCTGTCACTCCGCGAACAACTGTTCCGCCGGTAGTTATTCCGTTCTCGTGTAATTTTTCCAGAAAAAGGATGCCGGCAAACATCGCCGGATCACGAACGGTGACAGTAAAGCGTCTCGGTAAGTGGACATTTTGCAAATCACCTTTTATGAAGAACTGATTATCGCCGCTCATCCGGTTGGGGAGAATCTGTAATTCATCGTTTTGTCCATTACTATTTTGTTCGGTATGTAATTCAAACTGGATGTAAGACGTATATGGTGAAACCTGAACGGTAAATTGGTCGTCCGAACCGGTCGAACGCTCGACAGATAATGTCACGACATTGCTATTGATCGATAAAGCGCTGATATAAGGCACGTACGCATGTGGTTCATCATCCCACATCCATCCCGTTGGCCAGAGAACGTCATCAAAAAAAGTATCATCAATGATGACATCGCCCCTCACTTTGCGGATGCCAAATATATTCAATGATTCAATAAATTTATCGAGATCGCTCAAACTCAACAACGGATCACCGAATCCTTTTATGATAAGATTCCCATATAATATCCCGTCATCAATTTCGCCATCGTGGTATAAAATCGTACGAAAATTGTATTCCGGACCGAGTAGTTGGAGTGCAGCGGCTGCGGTTAATAGTTTTTGATTTGATGCGGGACGTACAAGCAAGTCACTCTGATATGAAAATATCGTATCACCGTAATCTGCAGACATAATGATCATTGAGGGGATGGTATGTTTGAACTCATCTCGTTTCAGCATGTTGTGAAGACGGTGTTCGACCTGTGATTTTTTAATTTGTTCGGTGCCGGTAAGAGGGGTATCTTCGATATCACGGATTGTCTCAGGTACCGGCGAACAGGAGGTGAGCAACAAAATCGGGAATATTATACCGATAATATATGTTATACGTATGGATTGCATGGTCATTCTCGATCGATAATGGAAAAGCATTATCCCGTAGTTTATGAACATTTATAAAAAAAGGCAAATTTCTTGAACAAGTATAAATCAATTGGTATATTCAAACGATATTCAGTCATTCAAAAGGATAGATAATCGATTATGTGGAAATTGATTTCCAAAGTTTTTCCGAGTAAACACGAAAAGGATGTAAAGGAACTTACACCATATATTGGTGAAATAAACAAGTATTTTGAAGAATTCAAAAATCTCAGCGACGACGAGCTGCGCGCAAAAACAGAGGAATTTAAGCGGCGAATTGACGAGCGGACACAAGTGTTGTGTGACCGCATCGGGATACTGGAAGAAAAATTAAAAGAAGATCTCTCGGTGGACGAGTACGACAGAGTCCATGATGAGCTTGAGAAATTAAATGATGACCTCGATGTTGAATATGAAGAAATTCTTGATGAATTACTGCCCGAAGCGTTCGCAGTCATTAAAGATACCTGTCGCCGGTTACTCGGCGAAGTCTGGTCGGTTGTCGGCAACAAATACAAATGGGACATGGTTCCGTTTGATGTTCAACTCATGGGTGGTGTGGCATTGCATCAAGGAAAAATTGCCGAGATGGCAACCGGCGAAGGTAAAACCCTTGTCGCGACACTCCCTCTGTACTTGAATGCACTTACCGACCGCGGTGTACACCTTGTCACCGTAAACGATTACCTTGCACGCCGCGATGCCGAATGGATGGGTCCGATTTTCGAATTTCATGGAATGACCGTCGGTATCATACAAAGTAATATGCCGCCGCAGGATCGAAAGAAACAGTATGCCTGCGATATCACGTACGGCACAAACAACGAGTTCGGTTTCGATTATCTGCGCGATAATATGGTCATCCGACCGGAAGATATGGTGCAGCGCGGACACAACTATTCAATTGTAGACGAAGTCGATTCGGTCTTGATCGACGAAGCACGGACGCCGCTCATCATCAGCGGTCCGGTAAATCGCGACGATCATAAATTCAACGAAATGAAAGGACCGGTTGAACAACTCGTTCGGGCTCAGCGAAATTTAGTAACGAAACTCGTATCCGATGCCGAACGATATCTCAACGATAACAACGAATACGAAGCGGGTAAATTAATATTACGTGCATATCGCGGTTTCCCGAAACAAACCAAGCTCACCAAATTACTTTCAGACCCTGCGAACAAACGAATCATGCAGCAGGTAGAATCGGAATTCATGCGGGAGTCGGGAAAGCGGATGCACGAAATAGACGATGAACTGCATTATGCGATTGATGAAAAGCAGCACACTATCGACTTAACGGATAAAGGTCGCGAGGTGCTCTCGAATTATTCCGGCGGCGATAAAGAAATGTTCATTCTGCCGGATATCGGAACCACATTCAGTGAGCTTGATAACAACGATTCATTATCAGACGAAGAACGGCAGAAGAAAAAAGACAAAATAACCCGGGCTTATAGCGAACGAAGTGAACGTTTGCATACCATTCAACAACTGCTTCGTGCTTATTCATTATACGAACGTGATGATGAATATGTCGTGCAGGATGGCAAGGTTATGATCGTTGATACATTTACCGGACGGTTGATGTCCGGACGCCGCTATTCGGACGGGCTTCACCAGGCGATCGAAGCAAAAGAAGGAGTGAAGGTCGAACGCGATACACAAACGCTAGCTACCATTACGCTGCAGAACTATTTCCGCTTATATACCAAACTTGCGGGTATGACCGGCACCGCCGAAACGGAGGCGCAGGAATTCGGTGATATATATAAGCTCGATGTTGTCGTCGTTCCGACAAACAAGCCGATGATCCGTCTCGACCATGAAGATCATGTATATCGAACAAAGCGAGAGAAGTATAACGCAGCGATCGGTGAGATAGAAGAAATGCGCGCCGCCGGAAGACCTGTCCTCGTCGGAACAACAAGTGTTGAGGTTTCCGAAACAATAAGCCGTATGTTGAAACGCAAAGGAATTCCGCATAATGTGTTAAATGCAAAACAGCATCAGCGTGAAGCGGAAATTGTTGCCAATGCCGGTTTGTCCGGTGCGATAACTATTGCTACCAACATGGCGGGACGGGGCACCGATATTAAGCTCGGACCCGGGGTAAAAGATAACGGTGGTCTGCATATCATCGGAACCGAACGCCACGAAGCCCGGCGTATCGACCGCCAGCTTCGCGGCAGGGCAGGACGTCAGGGCGATTCCGGAAGTTCACGATTTTATCTGTCTCTTGAAGATGATCTAATGACGTTATTCGGAAGTGAGCGGATTGCTTCGATCATGCAGCGGATGGGTCTTCAGGAAGGCGAAGTTATTCAGCACCGGATGATTACCAATTCTGTCGAGCGGGCACAGAAAAAAGTCGAGCAAAATAACTTCTCCATTCGCAAACGCCTTCTCGAATACGATAATGTCATGAACCAGCAGCGTGAAGTTATCTACTCGAGAAGGAAGCAAGCATTATCCGGTGAACGTCTGAAAAATGAAATATTAGATATGCTCGATGAGTGGGCGAACAAAATCGCAAATCGTTACTACGACGACGCCGAAATAGAACAGTTGCGGGAACACATCCGGCGAATATTACTTGTCGACGTCAACATACCGCCGGAAAAATGGGAAATGTTAGGTGAAGACGGAGTAGCAAATGAGATCGTGGAGAACGCGCGTGAATTCTATGAGCGTAAAGAAGAACAGCTCGGTTCGGATCTCATGGCGGACCTTGAACGGATAGCAACGTTACAGGTAATCGATATTAAATGGAAAGAACATCTGCGCGAAATGGATGATCTGAAAGAAGGAATTCATCTGCGCGCATATGGGCAAAAAGATCCCCTTCTTGAGTATAAAAACGAAGCTTACAGACAGTTTGTAGAAACAGTCGAGACTATAGCCGAAGAAACCCTCACGCTTGTATTTAAAGCTTTTCCACAATCGGAGGGACAGATACCCGTGAAGCGTGCAGGCAGACCTGTAAGCGAACAGGATATGCAAACGATACATCAATCATCGATCGGCATGGGGTTGCAGCAAGCCAGAGGTCCTATTGGTCAGCAAAGCCAGCAGGAGACGGGGCAAAAACCGCAGCCGGTACAGGTTGGAGAGAAAGTCGGGCGCAATGAACCGTGTCCATGCGGAAGTGGCAAAAAATATAAACATTGTCACGGGAAATAGAATACATGAAAAAAATAGAAGCTATCATTCGCCCCTTTAAAATCGATGACGTGAGAGAAGCACTGTCGGAGGTCGGCGTTCGCGGTTTAACATTAACCGAGGTGAAGGGGTACGGACGTCAAAAAGGTCATACCGAAGTGTATCGCGGTTCGGAATATCATATCGATTTTTTACCGAAACTTAAATTGGAGATTGTTGTCACCGACCATCTCGTCGATATCGTTATTGATACTATTGTGAAAACGGCTCGAACCGGTCAGGTCGGTGACGGGAAGATATTTGTCTATGATGTGACGGAAGCTGTACGAATCCGTACCGAAGAATCGGGAGAAGACGCTCTTTAAAAACGGTGGATGTACAGCGAATTACCTATCGTTATTGCATGCATTCCTGGTCAGGTGACCTTCTCTTTTAACTCTTCATTCACGATCTCCATCGTATCAATCGCGATCATCAGTTCTTCATTTGTGGGTATGACATAAACATCCACGGGACTATCCGATGTGGCGATATTTTTTTCCTTGTTGGACGATGTGTTTAATTCATCGTCGATCGTAATACCCATATATGAAAGTCCGGATAGACTTCGTGAGCGGACCTCAGCGCTGTTTTCCCCGATACCGCCGGTGAAAACAACGGCATCTAACCCGCCGAGAGATGCTCCATAAGCTCCGACATATTTTTTTATCCGATAGCAAAATACATCAAAAGCAAATCCCGCCTGTTTATCGCCGTCCTTGGCTTCCAGAAGTATATCCCGCATATCACTGCTGATTCCGGAGATTCCCATCAATCCGCTGTGCTTGTTCAACAGTGCATTGGCTTCCGACGAACCGAGTTCTTCTTTGGCCATAATGTACAGAATGACGGAAGGGTCCATATCTCCCGATCGTGTTCCCATGAGCAAACCCTCCAATGGCGTGAAACCCATTGTCGTATCGATCGAAACACCGCCGTCAATCGCAGCCATACTGCATCCGTTGCCGAGATGACATGTAATGAGCTTTAATGAATCCAAAGGTTTATTCATTAACTTCGCCGCACGTTCTGAAACGTACCGGTGCGACGTGCCGTGGAAGCCATAACGGCGGATTTTGTAACGACGGTACAACGAATAAGGTATGCCGTATAAATACGAGTAGGGAGGCATTTGTTGGTGAAATGCGGTATCAAAAACGGCAACCTGCGGTGTCTCCGGCAGATGGTTTATACATGCCGTAATACCGCGAAGATTATGAGGATTATGAAGCGGGGCGAGTTCAATATTATCCCGAATTCCCTTTATAACCTCGTCGGTAACCAGCGCTGATTTTGTAAATGTTTCGCCGCCGTGAACAACCCGATGCCCT
>PWJF01000165.1 GCA_003560935.1 Ignavibacteriales bacterium | reverse complement strand
TATTGTCCCATAATAAATGATACGGCGTTTGGAAGAATCTCTGCCGTGATTGGTATATACCCGACCATTTCGCCGTCCATATCGATTGCAACGCGTTCTTTGGAGTAAGCTTCGATTTTTTTCACACGCAGGGTTCGAACAAGCGGATGAGTTATGTGTGTTCCTTTTCGAAGCGACGATAAATTACGGATGGCATTTGCGGTTCCAATGTTTCCAAACAGAACGATGTCAAAATAACCGTCGTTTAGTTCTGCGTTCGGAGCGGGCAGTAATCCGCTGCCGAAGTAACGTCCGTTTGCGATTATAAAATTATTGAAAACACCCGTCTGCCATTCATCAGAATCGAACCGATATTTGATCGTCTTATTGTTGTAGGTGAGTAGTGTAATGACGATGCTTGACAGGAACGATAGGTATCCCCCGAAATATTTTGTTGTTCGATTAACCCGTTCCGCCACCGCTCCTCCGATACCAAAATCCGTAATATTGATAAAAAATCGCGTTTGCTGCTTCCCCTCAAAGGTGTGAAATGTCGCCTTACCGATATCGATTGATGAATATGGTTTCTCTTTGAGGAAGAGCAGTGCTTTTTCAAATTGTTCCGGCATGAGGATGGTTCTCTTGAAATCCGACCCTGTCCCGAACTCGATCATACCGAGCACCGCCCGGTCATTGACGGGAACATTATTTTCTATGAATCCGTTGAGGACTTCGTTGAGTGTGCCGTCGCCGCCTACAGATACGATACGTTCATATCCGTTCTGTAATGCAATTCGAGTGAGACTTGTTGCATGCTCAGGGTATTCGGTGTAACGAACATCATAACCGGTTTCGAAATGTTTTCTAACGAAATGCTCGTTGCGTTCCCACTGTTTTCCGGCTCGACCGGCGCCGGCACGTGGGTTAACGATGAATAGAGTTTTCACGTTTTGTCTGATGTGTATAGAATGTTGTCAGTTTTATTTTGTGTTTATACCGTTCAATCTGATCCCGTTTCTGCACCCCGGATAATGCGAGTCGGTCGGCGATTCTGTCGGCGATAGCTTCATGCACCGATACACCGTGTTCGGGATCGAGAGAGAATATGTGCGTTCGCCGGATCAAAAAGTCGTCCAGAGCGACGCACATTTCGTAATCAATAGAATAATATAATTCTCCCCACACGTAGGGTAGATCGGGAATAATCCGCTCGAATCCGTTTTCGTGTTCGGTCATTAATTTGTATACTGTCCGGATGTTTGTGCCGTACGTTTCCAGAAGATGCGTAGCAGTATCTTCCTCCAGTGTATGGGTTCCGCACAATTGTGTTATCCATTCTTTACCGAATACATCAATATTTTCTGCATCCCCTCCCGAAAGCGGAATGGACTTGAAATCGGTTATCGATGGATACGGAGAAATGCCATATCGTTCTTTTAACCGTTTGCCGACATGATCGATTATCTGTTCGCCCATTCTTATAAATGTCGTTAATTTCCCGCCGATCACTGTGAAAAAATTATCGGGAGTCTCGATGATGTCGTATTCGCGGGAAACATCCTGTGCTTTTTTCCCGGTTTCGTAGATAAGCGGACGAAGACCCGCATATGTCGATACAATATCGCTGTAACTGAGTTGTGCTAAAGGAAAATAATAATTAAAGGTATCAAGGATGTAATCGACGTCCTGAAGTTCCGTCGGAACGTTGTCCGGATCGCCTGTATAATCCGTATCGGTGGTACCGAGAATGACATAATTTTTCCACGGTATCGACAACACGGGTCGATTGTCGGCGCGGGCAAAGACCATGAAAATCCGGTTGAGCGGCAGTGCGCTGCGCCGAACAATTAAATGGATTCCCTTTGTCGTCCGTATCGTTTTATTTACTTTTTGAAAAAGCGCAGTGCGGACTTCGTCGCTCCAGGGGCCTGTTGCGTTGACGATAGTGCGTGCGCGAACCGGGAACCGGTCTCCGGTTAATTCATCAACCACTTCTACTCCATGTATATGCATGTCTTTTTCGGGCAATGAATCAGCCCGGACATAGTTGGTAATAATCGCGCCCCCTTGTGCTGCGGATAACAGTGTACTGATAACAAGACGGTAATCGTCGGCTACGCAATCGGAGTATTCCGCACCTTTAATAAGTCCCTCTGCTCGGAGGTCAGGTTGTAGAGTAAGTAGTTCTTCTGGTGACAGCATCTCATGCCAGGTGATATTCCGGGAAAATGCGAGCAGATCGTATAACCATAAACCGAGGTTGACGACGGTCGGTCCGACCGGCGAATCTTTGTAAAAAGGGACCACACACCGGCGTGGATGCACGAGATGCGGTGCTAATTGCAAAAGCCGTTGCCGTTCGTAAACAGATTCGCGAACGAGACCTATCTGCCCGTATTGCAGATACCGGAACCCGCCGTGTACGAGTTTTGAAGATTTCGTGCTCGTGCCTGCTGCGAAATCCGCTTTTTCTATGAGCGCGGTTTTATATCCCCGCAACGCAGCTTCCCGTGCCGCACCTGCACCGGTAATTCCACCGCCGATAATCAGGATGTCGAACAACTCCTTTTTTAACGTATCAATATTGTGTGTTCGGGTTTTGTGTGATAACATTTTAGTTATTCGATAATTTTTCCGGGGTTTAAAACAGAATTCGGATCGATCGACGTTTTAATATCTTTCAGCAATCGTATACCCGCATCACCTATTTCTTTTTTCAACCACCTTCTATGATCCAGGCCCACGCCGTGATGGTGACTGATAGTACCGCCGTTTCTCAAAATTGTATCGCACGCAGCATTTTTTATAACGTTCCACTCTTCCAGTTCCTTACCGCGATGCGGAGAAGCCAGGATTATATAATAAATTGAACTCCCTGCCGTATACAGGTGTGATAAGTGGGCGAATGCTGCACCTTTAATATTGAGCGAACCAAAAGAGCTGTTGATCGCCCTGAGAACTTCATGGTGCAGATACGGAACATTACTCCACTCGGTCGCGGTTTCGAGTGTATCGACCATAAGACCGTAATCCAGTAATACATCTCTCCGGTACGGATTTATAAATCGCTGACGGTACCACTGTTTACCCGATCCCCTGCCGACATGAATTCCATCGTATTGACGGATGATCGAGCGCATTGTTCTTCGTTCGTATGATACCCGTGAAGCAGTGCCTTCCAGTCCAAGAAGTAAGAATGCACGCTTTCCCTCGACATATCCCCTGCTTTGCATCCATGCAAATCCCGTTTTGTGAATAATATTTTTTACTGCCGATTTTGCCGGTTCGATCAGAGAAAAAGCGAAATTTGTTTCGTCAGCATCCGATAGACGAATCGCGGCTGGCGTTAGGCCCCGCTGCAGAATGTCCCTGCAGCACTCGATCCCTTCATTGAAGGATTTAAAAAGGTAACCGGTATAATATTTTTTCGCGGGCACAGGTCTCAGCTTGATACGTGCCTGCGTAATGATGCCGAAGATTCCCTCTGAACCGATAAGCAAACGGGTAAGTTCGGGACCGTTTGCCGCAGCGGGGACGTTCACCGTTTTGATTACGCCGTCGGGAGTAGCAATGGTAAGACTTTCGACCATATCTTCTATTTTACCGTATAGTGTCGATTGTTGTCCTGCAGAACGAGCGGCAATCCATCCGCCGAGAGTGGAATATTCGAACGACTCGGGATAATGCGATAGCGTTACACCGTGTTTTTGAAGCGAATTCTCGAGCGCCGGTCCGTAGATTCCCGGTTCGACATCGGCAACGAGAGACAGTGTGTCGACAGCGAGAACCCTGTTCATGCGGTGCATGTCTATGACTATTGTTGCACGGTGTGCGTCTGTTGTTTCCACACCTCCGACTACGCTTGTACCCCCGCCGCGGGGTATTACTTCAATTTTATTGTCGGCTGCCCAGTGAAGCACATCCCGGACTTCGCTTTCGCTCCTGGGAAATACAACCGCATCGGGAACCGCATCGAATTGTTTCAAACGTATGCGGATCAGATCCTTGTAACTTTTTCCGTATGCGTTCGTGATCCGCGCCTCATCCGAATGATCGACGCCTTCCGGGGTCAATATGGAATATAGCCCGTCGATGTCTCTTCCGCTTAATCGAATTTCACGTATTTTTATGTCTTGTATATTCGGTCGTGTTACTATCGCTTTGTCGGGAAGTTCAAGTATGGTTTTTAGATATGACAGGAACAGCGGATGTTCCTCAAGATGATACGTTGTATCCGGATTGCCCCACCCCCACCATTTGCTTTTCGGTTTCATGATTGGGCCCCTTGATAAAATAATCAGGGTTGCTGTAGATAATATAGAATAGTTGTTGGTGATAATCAAACGATCTCTTGTAAGGAGCGCACGGCCGGACTCGATAACGATAAGCGATAGTGCAGAGGTACGGCAAGCGGTACGAGAATTTATTTTAGAGAGAAGTATCGTCAGGTCCGAAAAAGTAAAAGAGAAAAAATCGGATGATGAAAAGAAAGACGACCGGATAGAGAACCTGAAAAATCCCGGCCGCGACCCGCGAAATGAGCTGCCGAAGCCAATACTCCGGAGCGTTGTTTTGGAGGTTGAGCCGGAAGGGAAATATGGGTATTACAAAATGAATTTATGAGAAAATAATTTTTAGCAAACATGTAACCCCGCACGCCGTGCGGGGTATTAATTATATACGATTGACATTTAATTTAACTATTTCTTTCTTTCGGTTTTCAAGCACTATATCGACCTCTTTATTATGGATGAAAATCAACCACTAATATAACCCAAATTCGTAAATTCGGCATTTTTCCTTATATTTTACCGTATGAACGAAACAGACCTAAAATACCTCGAACACAAAAGCTTAAAGGACGTACCCGGCTTCAGAGCGGCGATTCAGTTGAAAATACGCAGTGACAAGCCGGTTTTCATCGGATTGCGGGATGATGCGCTCTCGGTTTTTACCGACGAAGGGAAACAATATTTCTACGATCTGGAGGGGCGGCCATGGCGGTTGAGCACCCTTAATTATAATGTACAGAGAGGATTATCGCATTACGGTTTGCGGTTGACGAAACGTCCGAAAGAGCGCGGAGGAGGATTCGACCGCGAACGATTAACCGATGAAGGGCTTTCGGATTTTTGCAAAGAGTTATGGCAGCTCGGTACTGAGATATCGGAGGCGATAGATCGTACAGCGCCTGAAAAGATAAAGTTTGCAAAGCCCGGTTACAAAACCGCAGTCGGGAAAATAAAACCCGTTGTCGAAAAAATAACACACTATACTCCCGAACGGATCATGAAGGAGCGTGAGCGATTCGAATCCGTGTACCAACCGGTACCCGTTCTGCCGCCCGATCATTATCGCGCGTTTGTTCTACAGGCGACCGAGGGCTGTTCCTTCAATACGTGTACCTTTTGTTCATTGTATCGCGGCATTCTGTTCCGTATACGCAGTGTGGATGAATTCGACGAACATATTAAAAAAGCCTTTGCATTCCACGGCGAGGCATTGCTTCAGCGAAGCACGATATTTCTCGGTCAGGCGAATGCGATATCCGTTCCGCAGAAACGTCTGGTCGAACTGATAAAACGCATTCCCGAATATGTTGTTCTTCCTTCGATCGAAGAAAGGCCCGTCAAACCGAAGTGGACCCGCGGGAAAGCATTGCACTTCTCGGGTATCGGTGCGTTTATCGATGGTTTTACCGGTTTGAAGAAATCCGTCCGCGACTATCGCGAGCTGTGGCAACATGGGCTCGACCGTGTCTATCTCGGCGTCGAAAGCGGCTCCGACGAGATTCTCGACTGGATCAAGAAGCCCGCGCAGCCGGATCAAATGCTCGAAACGATTGCCCGGCTCAAAGAAGCGGGAGTGGCAACGGATGTCATTCTGCTTGTCGGGATTGGAGGCAGGGAATACGAACGAAAGCATATCGAGGCGTCGATTAGATTTATTGAGGATAGCCCGTTAACAAAAGGCGAC
>PWJF01000107.1 GCA_003560935.1 Ignavibacteriales bacterium | reverse complement strand
TACAGTTTTTCTCCATCTTCACAGGATTTTAATAATGTTACCAATAACATTACACAGAACTTTGAGGCAAGTACATTAACCTATACACTTTCCGGTTCTGTAAGCGGTGATACGCAGGGAGCTGTTACTATTACTGTCTCAGGTGAGCACGACGGAACCACCACAACTGCAGCGGATGGTTCATACAGTATCAGCGGGATTCCTCACGGTTCGGATATTACCGTAACACCGTCGAAGGAGGGGGACAGTTTTGATCCCTCATCACAGACGTTTGAAAATATCGATGAGGATAAAACACAGAATTTCGTCGCCAATTTAATACCGCCCGATGCACCTGTATTAACCGCTCCAGCTAATGGCTCAGAAAACATCTCAACTTCACCCACATTCGAATGGGAAGCTGCCGCTCGAGCAGAGAGTTATAGAATTCAGGTATCTAGTGATCCCGGTTTTTCTGTATTTACAATCAATATAGGTGATATAACAACAACTGCCTACCAAGCATCCGGATTAAGTCACAATACCACTTACTACTGGCGAGTTCGTGTAAAAAACGATGGTGGAGACGGCGATTGGTCAGAGGTTTGGAACTTCAAAACAATCATCGCTCCCCCCGAAACACCAACGCTCTCATCTCCAACAGATGGAGCTTCAGGACTCCCAACTGAGGTAACACTGCAGTGGAATGAATCAAGCGGTGCAGAGACATATCATGTACAATTATCAACCTCAAATGAGTTTACTACCACCGTCGTGAACGACAGTGGATTGACACAATTATCGCGTACAGTTTCAAACCTTGATGAAGAAACAACATATTACTGGCGAGTTCGAGCAAAGAATATTGGCGGGATCAGTGATTGGTCGAGTGTGTGGAGTTTCTCAACGGTCGAGCTGCCGGTCGTGACAACGAACCCGGCAACAAATATACGCGATGTGTCGGCTACACTTAACGGTACAATCGAAGAGCTCGGTGTGCCGCCGCTCGATGAACATGGTTTCGTCTGGGATACATCGCCAAATCCGGATGTAAATGATAACAAATTCAATAAAGGATCGACATCTTCAACGGGACCGTTTTCGCACGATCTCACTGGCTTACAACCCGGAACAACATATTATGTACGCGCATATGCAATCAACGAAGGCGGTACGGTTTACGGAAACGAAATTAATTTTACAACTACCCAGCCAACAAAACTCGTATTTATACAACAACCGATTAATACAGAAGCTGGAAAGAATATAAACCAAATAATAGTGGAAGCACATGACGATCTCGATCAACTAACGACGAGCTTTTCCGGTCAAATCACAATCGCACTTGAAAACAACCCCCCCGGTGCAACGCTGCTCGGCGATAAATCAAAACTTGCATCGAACGGCAGCGTTACATTCGACGACCTGAAAATAGAAACCGTAGCCGAAGGATATACACTAAAAGTCACCGCAGACGGACTCGATGATGCAGTCAGTATTCCATTTGATATCACTCCGGGTCCGGCGAAGACATTGGTGTACGTCCAACATCCAACTAATACCCAGGCAGGTGTTGCTATATCACCACAGGTTGAAGTTGAATCACAGGACGAGTTCGGTAACAGAGCAACAAATTTCAATAGCGAGGTAACAATAGCAATTGAAAACAACCCCGGTAATGCCACTCTTAATGGTACGAAAGTTAAAAATGCCGTCAATGGCGTTGCAACGTTCGACGACTTGAACATAACTAAAGCAGATAATGGATACACTTTACGTGCAACTGCAAGCGGCGTTACGGGAGTTACAAGCAATGCATTCAATATAGACCCCGGACCGGCAAGCAACCTCGTTATCGCCACTATTTCATCACAATTGGTTGGTGCCCCATTTAATGTAACTGTTAGATTAACGGACGAATTCAACAATCCGGTGCCGAACAGCGGGTCGAGCACAATAAACCTCAGTGTAAAACAAGGTGAGGGGACCATATCCGGTGAAACATCGGGTTCCATTGCCAGCGGTCAATCATCCGTAACTATCGAGGGTGTGATATATGATACCGAAGACTCCGGTGTCATCATTCAGGCAACCGGCTCCGGAGGATCAGCCGATGGATTTACTACCGATAGCAATCCCTTCGAGGTAAGTAGTTCTATTGTATTACTAAGCATAAATTCAGATAATTACACTGTAGGTACAGAGATAACACTTACCGCAACTGTTATAGATTTGGAAGATAACCCTGTACCGAATGTTGATATTGTGTTCAATATCGTTGAAGGAAACGGTGATTTTACCAGCAACCCCCAACAAACAACAAACGAGAATGGCAATGCAACAATCGATTATACCCTTCATACAGAAGTGGAAACAGCTGAGTTGAAGGCAGCGCTCTCTGCCAATGAGAATATTTATGCTACCGAAGAAGTTACATCCGTACCGGATGTTGCACATAGATTGGAATTCACCAAACAACCCTCAACAACAACCGCTGGAAAAATCATTAGTCCTGAAATAGAAGTTACCGCATATGATCGTTTCGGAAATAGAGCAATATTTTTTAATAGCCAGGTAACATTAGCAATTGAGAACAATCCGAATAACGGTACCTTATCCGGCACGACAGCAAAACAAGCACAATCGGGTCGAGTTATTTTTGACAACATCTCAATCGATAAAGCTGGATCGGGATATACATTAAAAGCATCCGCATCTGGAGTAACCCCCGATATAAGTAATGCATTTGATATACTTGTTGCTGAACCGGTATATATGTTTTCAATATCCGGCGACGGACAATCGGGATTTATTAACACGCCGCTCGAAGAGCCATTTGTTGTCATGGTGACCGACGAGTTTGAAAATCCGGTGAGTGGTGTCACTGTCTCATTTGCAATTACAGATTATCCCACTGGTGCGACCGGACAAGAGTTAAGTAACGAGACCGATATAACCGACGAGAACGGCGAAGCCAGCACAACTTTGACACTCGGAGATATTAACGAACCCTACGAGGTAACTGCAAGTGCTTCGGGTACAAATTCGGTTACCTTCACGACCGTTGCCGAAGGCACTCACAGGATATCCGGAAGGGTAACGGAAGCGGGAGCGGGATTGAGCGGTGTAAATATAACTATAGCGTGGGGAAATACATCTCAATCCGGATCAACGAATATAAACGGACATTATAATATTTTTGGAATCCCTCATGGAGCAACTAATGTAAAAGTTACGCCATCAAAACAAGGATACGCGTTCATTCCAAACGATACAACTATAGCGGGTCCTATAACAGATAATATTTCCAATGTTAATTTTGTAACTGCTCCTCCCACTGTTCCGGAATTACTATCGCCGGGCAATAACAGTTTCGGTCTTCCTGTCTCCGTTCAACTGAGATGGAATGAATCGGAACGGACAGACCATTATGATATTCAAGTAGCTGAATCAAACGACTTTTCCGCGGGGATAATAGTAAACGAAACAGGACAGACAATCACCGAATATACGGTAGAAAATCTTGAATACGGTCAATCATATTACTGGCGTGTAAATGCGACAAATAACAGCGGTACCAGCGAATGGTCGGAAACATGGAAGTTTACAGTCGTCTGGACGAATACTCATACCATCGCACTCCGCGCAGGTTGGAATTTAATATCGAGCTATATTGAACCCCTCGATAGTTCGATTGAATCCCTCTTTGAACCGATTCTCGAAAATCTTATCATTGTAAAAGACGGTGACGGAAATACATTCATTCCGGAGTTTGGAATCAACGACATAGAAAATTGGCGATATAGTAACGGGTATCAGATATACCTCAATCCGGATTCTGATACTCTCAATGTATTCGGTATAAAAGTGCAACCAGAGAATACACCGGTAGCCCTCAGACCGGGGTGGAACATGGTCGGTTATTTAAGGTCAAGCAATATGAGTGTAGTATCGGCACTTGAAAACATAGAAAATAAATTAATCATTGCAAAGAACGGAGCAGGAGAGGTCTACATACCGCCTGGCGTAATTGGGGAAGATATGTTTAACACAATCGGACAGATGCAGGTGGGAGATGGATATCAAATGTTCATAACCGATCATGTAGATCTCATCTATCCTGAGAACGGAATTGAAGAATCACAAATCGCCTATGCAAATACGCAATCGTCGGAGAAGAAGAATACAGATTATATTGAACCGACACGCTATGTAGGCGAAAAGTACACTGGTAATAACGCTACACTCATTGTTCGCTCCAATGAACTTGTGGTTGGTGACGAAATCGGTATTTGGACCGAATCAGATCTTCTCGTTGGCAGTGCTGTTGTACACTCAGATGGACAGGCGATTATCACTGTATGGGGAGATAATAGCTACGACACGGAATCTATTACCGGCGCGCAGCATCAAGAAAAATTATCTCTGACAGTATGGTCTACAGAAAGTAACAAAGAAAAAAATCTGAAACTTTTATCAATCACTGACGTTCTGAATAATTCGGAAAAAACTGAACTATTATACGCACAAGACGCTATTTGGCTTACAACAGTTGATATAATCAGGGAAATACCGGATACATTTGTCTTACAACAGAATTATCCCAACCCGTTCAACCCGGCGACGACTATTCGATATTCAATCCCGACCGATGAACACGTAATTCTCGAATTATATAACGTACTCGGACAGCGGGTCAAAACGTTGGTTGATAAAGAGCAAACAGCTGGAACCCACGATGTTATATTTGATGGATCACAGTTCTCAAGCGGAACTTATTTCTACCGATTGCAGGCGGGTAATTTTGTTGAAACAAAAAAATTATTATTACTTAAATAATTTTACGGAGGACAGTATATTGCTATTCATTAACAACTGTAGATTTTCAATTATAAATTGCAAAATATTTATTCTCACGATTTTTCTAACACTCCCGTCAAATTCTGGTACTAACTCGGGACCGACGTACTTCACGTTTATGTCGAACACGGGAAATGAAGCAACAATTATTTTTAAAAGAACATCCAATGTCATCGTGAACGGTACACCAATTGAAGCAGGTGATGAGATTGGTGTATTTACTCCCGATTCGTTGTGTGTGGGAGCCGGGGTTTGGTCTGATACAGGTACTGTGTTTGCAGTATGGGGTAATAATGACATGACCGATGAGACAGACGGTATCAAGCCCGATGAACGAATGCATTTTAGAGTTTGGCGTCAAAGTACAAATAGAGTATTTGTTCAGAATGAGGCGACATTCTCGGATAACTCACCTGCAAATGGTGAAGATACTTATACTCCCAATGCTATATATGTAATAAATTCATTAGTTGCGAATGACGAAATTGTCTCGGTACCTTACGAACGGCGACTTGACGGCATTCCCGACAAATTCACCTTGCATCAGAACTATCCGAATCCGTTTAACCCGAGTACGGCGATCCGATATGATGTACCGGCGGCAGCACACGTAACGGTCGAAATATATAGCTTGATCGGTCAGCGAGTAGCCGTTTTAGTAGACGGGTTTCAGCAGACAGGTTCATACGAAATAGTTTTTCATAGAAAAGACCTTTCAAGCGGCGTGTATCTTTACCGGATGAACGCCGGAGACTTCGTTGACACCAAAAAATTTATTTTACTACAATAATAATGTATTCATCGCGTTTAACATCAATTGGGATAACGATACTGTGCGTATGGATATTGATATTTGCAGATAATTCACTCTACGCGGAGACACAACATTTCCAGTTCACGGCAAATACCGGAAATAATGCCACCATTATTCTCCCACTCACCCTTGAACCCTCTGTAGATGGCGAGAGGCTTGAGCCCGGCGATGAGATCGTTATTTTCACCGGGGACGGTCTTTGTGTTGGTGCTGTTGTATGGAAGAACGAAGCTCAATCAATTACTGTCTGGGGTAATAACGATCAAACCGCCGAAAAAGACGGGATGGAAGTTGGTGATAGCATTTAT
>PWJF01000364.1 GCA_003560935.1 Ignavibacteriales bacterium | reverse complement strand
CTGTCATCATAATTACTTCGATTGACGGGTATTCTCTTGTCACACGACTCAACACCTCAATGCCGTCCACGCCCGGCATACGGATATCGAGAAGCACAACATCGTACGGCTTTTGTTTCATCTTCGTGAGCGCTTCTTCGCCGTTTTGAGCAAGTTCGACGGCAAATCCTGCCGCCTGTAGACGTGACCGCATTGTCATTCGCTGAAGTTCTTCGTCATCGACAATGAGTATATGTTCTTTCATAACGACTATGCCTTTACATTAGTTTTGTTTTGCAACTGGTAACGTGAAATAAAATGTTGTTTGCTTACCCGGATCGCTGCTGACGGATATCGATCCGCCCTGTGCCTCGACAATAAGCTTGCATATCGACAGACCGAGTCCGGTTCCTTTTTCTGAAATCGATTGCGCCGATGCTGTTTGTTGATACGGGCTGAACAATTTATTAATCTCTCCCGTATCTATTCCCATCCCCGTATCGGTAACGCTAACACCTATGTATGATTCGTTCTTCTGTCTTCCGTTTGTTCCGTTACGGAGCTCGGCGCTTATGCTGACGGCACCGCCCCGTTCGGTAAATTTAAATGCATTATCGAGCAAGTTTATAAAAACCTGCAGAGTCTTTTGCGCATCGATGTATGCTTCCGGTAAATCCCGGCCAACCCGGTGTTCGAGCTCAATCTGTTTTTGTTTGAATTGAAATTCAAGTTTTTGCAGTGCTTGTTCGACGAGCATATGCAGCGGTACCGGTTCCTGATGCAGACAAATGGCGTCCGAATTATATTTCGACAGATCAAGAAAATTATTTACAAGCGTGAGCATCTGTTGTAAAGAGATATCAGCCGAACGAAACATTTCAAAATGTTCTTGCCGGAGCGCAGCGCCCGGTTTCAGATCTTTTAAAAGTTCGACGACACTTGTAATACCGACAAGCGGACCCCGTAGATCATGTATGAGCATTGCCATATAATCCAATTTGGTTTGATCAAGCTCATCTTTCATATGTTTCATTCGTATAAGCATGCGTATACGGACCACTAATTCTTCGATTTCGACAGGTTTTGTGATGTATTCGTCCGCTCCGAGCTTAAATCCTTTCTCAATGCTTTCCGGATCTTTATAATGTGCCGTTAACATTATTACCGGTATAGACGATGTAATAGGATTATCTCGCAATTTTTGTAATGTTTCAAAGCCATCCATTTCGGGCATCTGAATATCGAGCAGAATGATATCGGGAGTTTTATCTTTAGCGATTCTCAGACATTCGATACCGGATTTTGCCCGCAGCAATTTTACCGGCTTTTGTTTCAATGCAAATTCAAGCAGATCGAGATTGTCTTCGATGTCATCTACGACCAGCAGTACCGGTTTATATGATTTTTTAGTACGATTGCTTTTCATTGGTATCCTCAGGATGCTGACTCGGCGCCAGCATTTGCTTTATTGAATTTAAAAACGCCCCGTGTGAAAATTCTTCCTTTTTCATGCAGTATTGAATATGTGATTCGAGATAATCCTTTTCCTTGCCGGATAGCACCTTGCACGACAAAATAATCACAGGGATATATCTCAGTGATTCGTTTGCTTTCAATTTTTCGATAAAGGTAAAACCGTCCATTTCCGGCATAACAAGATCCAGGAAAATAATAGCCGGACGGGATTCTTTTATCATTTCAAGTGCGCGGGCTCCGCTATCGGCGGTCTTTACCCGAAAGCCGTCATGTTCGATAAGCTCGCTCATCACCATTGTAAATTCCCGATTGTCATCGACCAATAACACGTAATGATCTTTAGTAACACAGCTTAATTGAACAAGCGACATCAGCTTATCGACGTTAACCGGCTTCGGCATAAGATCGACCGCGCCGAGTGAAAGTGCAAGGGGTTGATTATCGATGATCGAATGAATAATTACCGGAATATCGCGAGTTTCGGGAGATTCTTTCAACTCACGATGCACCTGCCATCCGTCTTTTCCGGGCAAGAGAATATCAAGCGTGATAAGCGCCGGTTTTACCTTCCTGGCAAGGGCGATCCCTTCTTCACCGGTGAAAGCACTCGTAACAGAATATCCCTCCGGGACGAGATAGCTCTTCAATATATCTATAGCATCGGGATCATCGTCGATGCAAAGGATGTTCAGGCCTCTCTGTTTATTGATGTACGGTCCGAATGTAACGGATGCATTCGATTGATGTTTGCTGCCATTTTGTTTGTGTTGTTCCCCGTTACTACCGTGCTTCGGGATAAGAGCCGGGGGTATCGACAGCGTAAAGATCGATCCTGTGCCTGCGCGACTTTTTACGGTAAGATCGCCGCCGAGCAAGCGTGCAAGCCGGCGCGCGATGGGTAAACCAAGTCCGCTTCCTTGATTTTTTCGTGTGCTGCTTACGTCGATCTGCCGGAATTCTTCAAATATGGTTTCAAGATTATCCTCCGCGATACCGATTCCCGGGTCTCTCACTTCGAAATGTATCAACCGGTCACGTTGAAAAACCCGCATATGAATATCGCCTTTCTCGGTAAACTTCACGGCATTGCTGAGCAGGTTTATTAAAATTTGACGTATCTTTAACGTGTCGGATTTTAGTCGCGGCAGATCACTCTGCATACTCTTTCTCAGATGGAGTTTTTTCTCGATAAGCAGCGGTTCCACGGTCAATGCGGCCTGTGCAACTACATTTTTCACACTGTCATTATCGACCGAGAGCGACATTCTGCCGGCTTCAATCTTTGAGATGTCAAGTATATCGTTGATAAGTTGGAGCAGATGTTTACCGCTATTTAAGATCTTTTCCAATGCTTTTTGCTGATCGGCGCTCAATGGTTCGGCATCAGGATTTAATAATACCGAACTGTAACCGATTACCGAGTTGAGCGGAGTACGCAACTCATGAGAAATACTCGCTAAGAAGTCGGATTTAACCCGGTACGCTTTTTCGAGTTCAGCGTTTTTCCGATGCAGTTCTTTATTCTTGTGCGCTATTTCGAGCGAGAGGTTTTGTGTTTCCTCATAATGTCGCGCATTCGTGATTGAAACCGCTATTTGCGGCATCGACTGTTGAATGATTTCCATACGTTCGTTATCGAACTGCTCATGCGATGCAAGTAACAAAACACCGATTACACGTTCTCTGAATTCCATCGGTAGTGCAACCAGATATCCGCTTTCATTCTGCGGAAAGCCGGGTATTGATAAATCGTTGCCGCTTTCAAATGTTCGTTCGATATGCCGGCCGCTGGCCGCACATTGGCCGATAATATCTTCTTCTTGTTTGACGTTGTGTGCAATAGAACCGTTTGTTTCGAATCCGAGACTATTCACGCGTTCGAGTGATTTTGTCCGGCGATCTATCAAATATATTGCACCTGCATATCCCACGGTATGAAGGCAGAGATGGGAAAGACTTCTCGCCGCGACGTTGCGAACGGAGGATGACGCATTGAGATTCGTTACAAGATCGGAATATACCTGTAATGTTTTATATTGGGAATATAAAAGAACCGACACCTGGTTGAAATTTCTCGCCAGATCCCCGATTTCGTCTTTCCGGTCGAGAGTAATCGGTTCATAGGTACCGTCGGTTAACCGCTCGGTGCTCTCGCGAAGGGTACTGAGCGGTTTAACAATCGACCGGCTCAATACAAGTCCTAACACTACAGCGAAGATAGCAATCAAAATATTAACGATAAATATATACGTACTGATATTCCGGCTGATATAAGCGGCATTCTCGATATTGGATTGATGAGCGGCGATCCGCTCGCGGTACAGCTCGCGCAATACGTTTCGCGAATAATCAAGATGATGGTCGTTGTACCGGATATGTGCAATCATGCCGCCGGGCGGTGATCCGGTTTCACTTTTTGTTATCAGATCGCCCGTTTGAATTCGCTGATCCGCCGATTTAGTGACCCAATATGAAAGATATTGTTCTGCATCTTTTAATAATGACAGAGACACACTGTCTTTGGTTTCCTCGATCATAGCGGTAAGACGGGATTGCGCTTCACGCAGGAAGCGTTCGTACTGCAAGCGTTCAGTGAGATCGCCGGTTCGCGCATATTCATCTGCATGGACGGGGAGTTCCGCGAGATCGTTCTGCAGGCGTTCGATATTGACAAGATATCGCGTGTCGTCCGAAACGTTTTGAAAATTACTTTCAATGTTTCGCAGGACAATCCCGGTCAGCACCGTCATCCCAGTTATAATGGCGATAAGGATGCCGAAGTTAGCAAGAACTTTCCAGTATAGACGCGATTTCAACATATGCTTAGTATAGTATCCGATCTTTTATAATGTCCGGGAGCTTAAGTGATCCCGAAGTTTTTTTAATTGTTCGTTGATCGTATTTAATAACTTATAAAACTCAACCGGTTTTTTTGCCGTCTGTTCGTTCGGTTTCGTAAGCGTACTTCTTAACTGATCAAAATCATCTTGTTCGGCAATTATGATAAACGGTATGAAATTAAACTTTGCATTGCGTCTGACGACGTCGAGCATAGTACGGCCGTTATATTTTGTTCCCGGAAATTCCGCATCGCAGATTATCACATGCGGGTTGATTACTTCGAGCTTGTCGAGCGCCGCTTCGGGCGAGGACGAATTTACAACCGCAAAGCCGACTGATTTCAACTGTTCAGACAGACTGTTTCGTGCTGTCTCATCGGCGGAGATGAGCAATATGGTTCCCTGGAATTGTGTTGAAACGAGATCGTCGAGGAATTTGAATTCATACTCCATATATTCATCGAGTGAAACATCGTATTGTTTACGGAGTTTATCGAGAGACAGCGCCTCTTTACGCGATACTTTTTTCTCCGCTATCGCCTTTTTAACCGCCCTGCCGTACATTTGCAGTTTTACCTCCCGGATTATCTGTTTCTCTATCGGTTCGGGAATAGAAAAAAGCTCTGTAAGATTTTTCAGCTCAGCGGTTTGCTCTTCCGACGGCACACCGTGTTCCCATGACTTCTCAACTGCCGACCGGAAATGATTCATACCGATTTCAATCTGGCGTTTGTTTGATTCTTTGCGGTCCTGTTGATCTGATTCTATTATGTTCTTCAGATTTTCAATAAGTCCGGTCAGATCATTCAATTTTGCATGATAATTACGTTGTTCATTTTCAAATTGCTGCTGGAACGAGAGCATTTTTTGTTCAAGTTCAGTATTGGCATCCTTCTTCCGACGAGCAGTATCAGTCCGGTTCGATATTGAATCGACTTTTTGGGCGATATCCGAAACTTTACCGTCGAGCTCGCTTTGTTTTGTGCGCAACTCTTTTTCGAAATGAAGCTTATCGAGAATTTCTTCAATTTGTTGATAAATGGCGTCAATCGCCCCGCTTACCTCACTCACTTTCTTTTGCGAGCCTTTTTCGTTTTCGAACTCCTGTGATAATTTCTTAATAGTCGATTTGACCCGGTCGAATCGCGAATCGATTTCCCCTTTATCGATCCGCGATTCGCGGGTTTCGCCGAGATTGTCCTTTAATGCATTCAGCTCGGTTTGCAGTAATGCAACTTGTTTATCGATTGTATCCTGTCGCGATTCAATTCGATTTCCAAGTTCTTCACGCTGCACATCCTGGTTTTTAATAAGTTCGTTAAAGCGGTGTTCGAGATCGGTATAGAGTGAGAGTATTTCCGACTGGGTTTGATGCAGTTCGTGCTCACGTATGGATGACCCGGAAATTTCTTCAATTTTTTTCCGGAGTTCCTGAAGGACGCTATCATATCCGGCGATTTCTTCGCGCGTTGTATGTTTAGATTTTACACTCGCGGTTAATTCCTGCAATCGCTGTTCAAGATCGGCGTAGTTCGTAAGGAGATGCTGCTTCAGCTCGCTTTGATTCTGCAGCTTATTCTCAATTTCAAATAGTTGCGAGCGTAACTCTTTAGTTGTGTTCTCAATCCCCTCTGAGGAACGGATCGATTCCTGCAATGCATCGAGACGTCGCGACAGCACTTCGAGTTTTTTATTTGTATCGGGAGAACCTTGTCCGCCCCCTTGATCAGGTTGAACTG
>PWJF01000286.1 GCA_003560935.1 Ignavibacteriales bacterium | reverse complement strand
TTTACTTTTGATATTTTTTCTGCTTTCTTCATCGTTTGTTATACAGCCCGGGATTAAAGTTCAGCTACCGCATGCGGAAACCGGAGAACCGCAGACCGAACAACAGGTGATCATTACCTTGACGGAGGGAGGCGAACTCTTTTTCAATAACGAGCAGATAGCTATAGGAGATCTGGGAGCGCGAATGCTGCCGGTGATTGAACGCGATCCGGATAATGTTGTTATCATACAAGCAGACCGTACTGTAAGCCTGCAAAATACAATCGAAGTTATCGATATTGCCAAAGCGGTCGGTGCGACACGATTTAATATCGCAACCGAACCGTTGAGACGATAGGAGGTATCCTGTGGAGAAAGAAAAATTAAATGGTTGGATCGGAACAATTGGTATCCATATCATCATACTTGTATTGTTTGCAATTATGAAGGTATCGTTGGATGCCGAGTTGCCCGAATTTGTCGAAGTTTCGTGGGGAGCTCCGACACAACAGGAGCCGGCGCGTCCGCAAGAACAACCGCAGGTTACGCGTGCCGAACGCGAGCCGGTGGTTGCAGAGCGGCGTGAAGCACCCGCTACCCAACGGCCTGTACAATTGCCCGAGCGGAGGGAATTGCAGCAAGATGATGAGATCATACGGCTTCCGGAACGCGATCGAGTGGATCTTGCCCAGCGAATGACGGAAGAGCGCCAGCAGCCGCCGGACGAAATGCGCGACCGGCGCGAACGCGACGCCGGTTCGATTCTGGGTGAACGTGAACGGTTCCAGCTGCCGGTGCCGGATGAAGTACGCGGCGATTCTCCCGTTGCTACCGGCTCGTCTCCTCAACAACGGGATACGGATAGGGATATTTCATATGCCCTTGAATGGGTAGGCGATGTTACCCGTAAAAAGGTAAGCGGTACACTGCCCGAGTATCCTTCCGGTGTAAATGTAGAAGCGGTGATACGATTGCGGGCGACCGTCTTTCCCGACGGCTCTATAAAGTCCGTCCATCCGGTGCAGCGCGGCAATCCCCGGCTTGAGGATGCTGCACAATCGGCAGTACGGTACTGGCGATTCGAACCGCTCAGCCGTGCTCAACCGCAGGTAGAACAGGATTGTTATATTACATTCCATTTTACATTACAGTGAAACCAAACATTCTTTCTTCGACTAACTGGCAGATGATATGTGCTGCCGTAATGTGTCCTTCCTGAATACGTTGGGTATCACTTGAAGGTATAATAATGGAGTGAGTGCAGAGAGGATGTATCGTGCCGCCGTTCCCACCGAGCAATCCGACCGTAACGAGCTTTTGATCGTTTGCAAGCTGTACTGCACGTATAATGTTTGGTGAATTGCCGCTGGTACTTATTCCAACTAAAATATCGTTTTCTTTGCCGAGTGCTTCGATTGCCCGCGAAAAGACGTTTTCATAACCGAAGTCGTTCGAGCCGGCAGTAAGATATGATGTGTCGGTAGTTAATGCAATAGCGGGAAGAGCCGGGCGGGGCCTTTCCCGACTGAGTCGGATGACGAACTCGGTCGCGATATGCTGCGCATCTGCGGCGCTGCCCCCGTTTCCACACAACAGCAGTTTATTTCCTTTCTTAAAACACGACACGATCAAATCCACTGCTTTTATAATATCCTCACTGCAAGAATCAATCATTTTCTTTTTCAGTTCGGCGCTTGCACCGAGACTTGAGGTAATGATGTCACGCTCTGAATTGTTCATATCGTCATATGAGTAATGTTGTAAGAAAAACCGTTAACCCTGCATATACTCCCGCTGCAACATCGTCGAGCATAATTCCCCAACCGTTCGGTATAGCTTCAAGCTGTCGTGCAGGGGGTGGTTTAATGATATCAAATATTCTGAACAAAATAAAACCTGCCGTCATCGTAAACCAGGTTACCGGTACAAACAACATGGTAACCCACATACCCACGGTTTCATCAATTACAACTATTTGTGGATCGTCGCCATAGACACGCTCGAACTGTTTCGATGCCCAGACCCCTATCGAGAATCCGGATATGGTTATTAGAGCGAGCGTTACGGTAGACATGCCGGGAAAAATGATCAAGGGGATGAGCGCGACTATTGAGCCTGCTGTTCCCGGTGCAACAGGTGAATATCCCGAGAAAAAAACGGTAGCGATGCATTTCGTAATAAATGCCGGCTCTGCGGCACGGTTAATTCGGTTCGGTGGTTTTCCGGGTGCTTGCATAGAGGTCGACAATCATTTTACGATTAGCAATGAGATATACGACGCCGGTCCATACGGTGAAAATCGTAACGGCAAGCATGAGTATATAGACGAGAATCGGATGCAGCATGGCGTCGAATGTATCCGGCATTAGTATATATATTGACGGTGAGTGATGGGCGACATACACAACGAGAAGATAATACAGAACGATCATCTGAACGGTGGTTTTTATTTTAGCGCCTTTTGACGGGTAGAAGGCTATATTCTTGAATTCAGAATAACCCCGTAATAGGGTGACTAAAATATCGCGAAGTACGATAAGGATGACCATCCAGACATGCGCCAGTCCGATCACGACAAAACCTATAAACGCTGCGGATGTTAAAATTTTATCCGCAAGCGGGTCAAGGAAACGCCCCCATTCGCTCTGGTAGCCGAACCTGCGAGCGATCATGCCGTCGTACCAATCGGTTAATGCGGCGACTAAAAAAACGACAAGCGCAGCTTGTTTATAACCGGGTGAATCCTGAAACAGGAGATAGAGAAAAACCGGTGTGAGGATAATACGTAGCGTAGTTAACTGATTTGGTATTGTCATATTCGAGCCGTATAAGCGGAGGCGCGTTCCGTTATTGGATGTGAACTATCTGTTAAACACTATCGGTTTTAAAAAACCGGTCGCATGAATAACGTCCTGCACCACGGAAAAGTATATATAATGATATTAATAAAAATAGTGCCGCCAGTTCATACCGCATATCTGATATCAAGTGTCGGTATACGGCTACACTCATATTAATGGTTATGAATACTGCAACATAGCGGGTAAATAAACCCGCTGCAAACAATAGTCCGCCTACAAATTCGACGATTGCAACAACTCCTGCAAAGAATAACGGAAACGGAAACCCGAGGGAAGCTACTGTGTTCGGAAAGCCCCAATCATCTCCCTGGAAAAGATGACCCCACAGAGCGGTCATTTTGCCCCAACCGTGGAGGAAGGCAAGAAATAAACCGCTGCCGACGCGGAGTAAGAGAAGACCGAATTGTTCAAAAACTGAAAACCCGTGGAGATAGGACATTACTATAATCTACGCAGCTTTCTTTACTTTACCGGATTTGAGGCAAGTCGTACACACTTTGATACGTTTTACGCTGCCGTTTACGATAGCGCGCACACGCTGCAGGTTGGGCAACCATCGCCGCCGCGTTTTGTTGTTTGCGTGACTGATGTTATTACCGCTTACCGGGCCTTTTCCGCAAATATCACAAACTCGTGCCATAATATAACCTTCTTATTGATGTAGTGCTAATAAAATGTATATATATTCAGAAACTGTAAATTTACAAATATTTATGAAAATTTGCAACTGATACACATCATAATGGTAAGAATATTTTCGGAAAATACGGCAGCGGAAGAGGCGATTTGTCGACCACTAATAAGACCGTTATGAAATAAAAGATTAATGGAAAGAACACTCGTTGACGCCGGACCGATTGCCTGTGATTACCGAAACCAGTCATATGTTGGATTTCAGCACCCCGGCGCAGATCGATTTTCTCAAATGAAAAATATTTTCAATTGAATTAATCGATAAGTTGTTGTATATTAGTTCCAATAAATTATTAACCCTTTAATCCTATCCCGCGAGATGGAAAGGGACAGAATGATAATAACAATACCAACCGGTTTTCTTTTCCGGGAATCTTTTCCCGCCGACCATATTTTTTATCCAAACATTAAATTCAAACGAGGCATGCTCTATGACCGTTAAATCCGTTATTATGGATGAGAGGGGGATAGAACGCTCGATCGTGCGGCTTTCGCACGAGATCATCGAACGAAATAAAGGCGTGGTGGATCTTGTCATCGTGGGTGTTAAGACGCGCGGTGAATATCTTGCACGGAGAATTGCCGGACAAATTAAGAAACTTGAGGAGGCAAATATACCGTGCGGGTTTATCGATATCACCCTCTACCGGGACGATCTGCAGACACGAAGTCTCGAATATCCCGAGTTAAAAGGCACCGATATACAATTTGATATTACCGATAAACATGTCGTCCTTGTCGACGATGTGCTCTATACCGGCCGCACCACTCGGGCTGCGCTTGATGAGCTTGTCGATCTGGGACGACCCGCGTCGATTCAGCTCGCCGTATTGATCGACCGTGGTCATCGTGAACTTCCGATTAAAGCGGACTTTGTCGGCAAGAATGTTCCCACTTCTGTCGGTGAAGAAGTCAAGGTACTTTTAAAGGAGATCGATGAAAAAGATGAAGTGCTTTTAGTTGACGTTAGTAAAGAGTAAAAGGAGGAAATCATGTATAAAAGTATATATCTATGTATTCTCGTGATCTTATTCTCATTCAGTGCCGGCTCGCAGGACTACTACCCGAGCGGCAAGGATTGGAAAATAGACGGCGAGCAGTGGGAGCACTGGCCGACCGATGTCATCTCATTCGAAACGAACGAAGGGACGTGGATAAATCTCGACGTGAGCCCCGACGGGCGCTGGATTGTATTCGATTTGCTGGGTAATATTTATCGCATCCCATTCGGGGGCGGAGACGCCGAATTACTTTCCGGAGGTGTTGCATACGAACATCAACCGCGGTACAGCCCGGATGGTGCCACGATAGCATTTACAAGCGATCGCAGCGGGGTTGACAATATCTGGGTTATGAATGCCGACGGTACCGAACCCCGGCAGATTACATTTGATAACGATCCGTACCCGACTTCTCCATATTGGACACCCGACGGTGAATATATCGTGATGAAGAAACATATCCGTCACATACGATCGCTCGGCGGAGGGGAGATCTGGCTGCATCACATCGATGGAGGTCAAGGAGTGCGGCTCGTCGACCGAATAGCCTGGCAGTCGGACCAAAATGAACCGGCAGTTTCTCCCGACGGTAGATGGGTCTATTACAGTTTTTATCCCGACCAGGTATTTGAATACAACAGGGATGTCCATCAGGGAATTTATCAGATCAACCGTTTCGACCGCGAGACAGGAAGAACCGAACCCGTTACGCGGGCGCCGGGAGGTGCAGTGCGCCCGATCCCCTCGCCCGACGGGAAGAAGCTCGCATTTGTGAGACGCGTCGGCACACACACATGTCTGTTTATCCGTGATCTCGAAACCGGAGCGGAGCGTAAAATATTCGACGGTCTCGATCCCGATCAACAGGAAACCTGGGCAGTGCACGGTGTGCATCCTGCATTTGCGTGGACACCCGACAACAATGACATTGTGATCACCTTTGATGGAAAAATTCATAAAATCAACGTCGAATCGGGTAATCCCGAAGTAATTCCTTTCACCGCAACGGTCGAACAGCAAATAGCGGATGCGGTACATTTCAATTATCGCATCACCGACGATTCATTTCAATCCCGTATGATCCGCTGGCCGACGCTTTCTCCGGACGGCCGAACGCTCGTGTTTCAATCTGCGGGTCATATTTATCGCATGAGTATGCCCGACGGAACACCGGAACGAATAACAGTACAGGATAGATGGCTTGAATATGCACCCGCTGTATCACCCGACAGTCGGTGGGTGGCATACGTAACATGGAACGATAACGAGAGCGGCGGTCATCTGTTTAAACAACGACTTGACGGCAGGGGCAATCCGGTTCAGCTTACCCGTATGCCCGATCAGTACTCAAATCCTTCATGGTCGCCCGATGGGAAATTCATTGCTTTTTTACAGGGGAGCGGAATAGTACACCGCGGTAAAAATTTAAGCGGCGAATTTTACATGAACATTCGGTATGTGAGTACCGACGGCGGTGAAGTAAAACATATAACGGAAACCGCG
>PWJF01000001.1 GCA_003560935.1 Ignavibacteriales bacterium | reverse complement strand
GATGCAAAAACCATATCCCTGATGTGCATCGGGCATTGCAATGGATTCGCTCACCAGCCCCGGCAGCATTGCAACATTTGCCACCTGGTCGAGTGTTTGATCTTTTGTGATGGCTTTCAACAGTTTTTCGTTTGCATAGATTTTTCCATCTACTTTCATTCCCTCGCGATAACTTCTCGGCAGCCGGTACCGGTATTTGCCAATCTCTTCTAACTGTGACATCTCACTCACCTCCTGAATACAAACTCAAATATCAACGAAAACCCGGATCACATATCCGGTCCCGGTTTTCTCAAACGTAAGTTGATGGTATGTAATGGCTTTCACATCAGTTCGAACATCGTGAATATCCGATCTTGTTTCCCCGTGCAAGACAGCCCGGAGCGTATAATCATTCTCGCGTGTTATTACAGCTTTCGCCGGCAAAAACGATTCACCGTCTATCACATATAACACTTCGTTAAGATAGCGAACCAGCATATGCTCGCGGTCATCTGCACTAACCTCGATCGTTTTTTCATCCTCGATCTTTATCGTTTCCGGATCGGTGATGATCGATACGAGCGCGAGTGCGGCGTTCGCCAATACTTCTTCTTCAGTTTCGCCGTATGCTTCGAAACCGATATCGGCGGTATGTTCAAGAATCCTGAACGATCCCATCATGCAACCAATGTTCAATCAAGAGCGTACTCGTCATGCCTGTCGAATACTATCTTTCCGCCAAGTACCGTTTTATCCGGACGGATAGTAAGCAGACCGGAAACATCTATCGTCAACACATCGTCGGGGTAGACTACAAAGTCTGCAAGTTTACCGGGCTCGAGAGTTCCTTTGATCTCCTCTTCAAACGACGCAAATGCAGCCCAGGATGTGAACATTCTGAACGCTTCATCTCGCGTAAGACGCTGTTCCGGGAACCAACCGCCTTCCGGTTCGAAATTTTCATCCTGCCGCGTTTCAGCCGCAAAGACACCGAGCAGCGGGTTTACCGGTTCTACCGGAAAATCCGAGCCGCCTGCAATGATCGAACCCCGATCGAGCAGCGTGCGCCATGCATACGCACCGCGGGCACGTTCGACTCCGAGCCTGTCGACTGCCCAGAACATATCCGAGGTACAATGTATCGGCTGCATACCTGGTATGATCCCGTATTTATTAAACCGTATAAAATCCTCCGGATGCACCACCTGTACGTGTTCTATCCGCAGGCGATGATTATGTGCCGGTACACGGCGGAGGGCCCGTTCGTACGCATTGAGAACGACCCTGTTTCCACGATCGCCGATTGCATGGGTACACACCTGAAATCCGTTCTCAAGTGCCTGCACGGTAACATTATAAAGTTCTTCTTCGCTCATAAGAAGCAGACCGTCGTTGCCGGGATCATCGCTGTACGGTTCGATCAATGCTGCACCGCGGGAACCGAGTGCACCGTCGGAATACAATTTTATCGCGCGTACTGTCAACATGTTGCGTGCATGACCCGCAATTCGTCCCCTCTGTAAAAAATGTTCCCACGTATCACCAACGCCGTCAATCGCAACATACAGGCGAAATGCTGCATCGCCGGTTCTGATCATATCCCGGTAGACGTCGATCGTCGCGAGATCCATGCCCATATCATGCACTGTTGTAATTCCATATGAAAGGCATTCCTCTATGGCAAGCTTCAATGCCGCGCGCTTCTGCGATGTTGTGGGTTCGGGAATATTATCCGCAACAAGCGACATTGCCGCATCGATGAGAACGCCGGTCGGATTGCAGTCGGCGTCACGGATAATACGCCCTCCATCCGGGTCGGGCGTGTCGCGTGTAATGCCTGAAAGGTCGAGCGCGTATCTGTTGACCCATGAAGCATGACCGTCGACGCGTGTGAGATAAACCGGGTTGTCCGGCGCGACACGGTTGAGTACCGTGTGATCGGGGAATTCCCGCACAGGCCAATGATTCTGATCCCATCCCCTGCCGCGAACCCACTTGCCGGATTCGGTCTGCTCCACCTGCCGGTGTACTAATTCGGCAATCTCTTCTGCGCTTCTCGTTCCGACCAGATCGATAATCATCATGCTCAACCCCAAACCGAGCATGTGTGCATGAGCATCGGTTAAACCGGGAATGACCGTACGACCCTGCAGGTCTATGGTCTTACGGGATTGATAGTATTGTAGTATCTCATCGTTCGTTCCTGAAACGATAATTCTGTCTCTCCGTATAGCGAGAGCTTCGACAACATCGTTTTGCTCGTTCATCACATAGATTCTGCCGTTATAGACAATCATATCTGCAACCGGATCATTGTTCATAGTAAAATACCATATTGTTCCGGTTGCGATAACAACAAAAAGGATGATCATATTGCGAGGGTTCATGGTTCTCCGGTGATATCAAGGTGAGGATATCAAATTGTATCATAACTATGTAAGATAAAGAAATACTTTAAAAATACCAATATTGTGGATTGATTTTAAAGAGGTTTTTGTCTATGTTTTTATTTATTCAGGACGAAACGCACAATTCATTTGTTCATGCAGGAGTTTTATGAGTTATTCATACAACGAATTTGTTGATATCGTACGCCGGCTGCGAAAGGAATGTCCGTGGGACAGAGAGCAAACCCACGAATCGATCCGGCAGAATTTGATAGAAGAAGCGTATGAGGTCGTCGATGCAATCGACACAGGGGATATGGAGGAATTGAAAAAGGAACTCGGCGATTTGCTATTGCATGTAGTTTTCCACGCTATTATCGCCGAGGAATCGAACGAATTTACCCTCGATGAAGTTACTTCTCTAATTAGCGAAAAACTAATTCGCCGTCACCCACACGTATTCGGAGATACGGTGGTAAACGGTCAGGAAGACGTAAAGCGTAATTGGGAACGGATTAAGCTTAAGGAAGGACGTCCGTCGGTAATTGAAGGGATTCCATCCGCTCTGCCGGCGTTAGTACGTGCGATGCGCTTGCAGGAAAAAGCATCGAAGGTTGGATTCGATTGGGCTACAAAAGAGGATTGCTGGAAAAAAGTGGAAGAGGAGATCAAAGAATTCAAATCGGTCGCCGAAAGAAATAAGAATACCGGAGAAGCAATGGATGAGCTTGGTGATCTGCTTTTTTCTATCGTAAATTACGCTCGTTTTCTCAATATCAACCCTGAAGATGCACTCCGTAAAACAAATGAAAAGTTTATCCGGCGTTTTCAAATCATCGAGCAAAAGCTAAAGGATCAGGGGAAGGACATAAACGATACATCGTTAGAAGAGATGGACAGGATCTGGGAAGAGTCTAAGAGGGAAGTACTTTAAACTTTATCCTTTATCCATTTTCCCGCCGTTGGTCTTATAATCCTCATACGCATCGATAATGTCCTTCACCAGCTTGTGCCGCACGACATCGTTCTTATCGAAATAAACAAATGAAACTCCTTCAATTTTTTTCAAAATCGATTGAATCTCAACAAGTCCGGAAATCGCGTTGAACGGGAGATCGATTTGTGTAATATCGCCGGTTATCACCGATTTTGAATTAGCTCCGAGACGGGTGAGGAACATCTTCATTTGCATACTGCCTGCATTTTGCGCTTCGTCCAGGATAACGAATGCATTATTCAGCGTCCTGCCCCTCATATAGGCAAGCGGTGCGATCTCGATAATACGCCGTTCGATATACACTTTGAGTTTTTCTGCGGGGATCATATCGTCAAGCGCATCGTAGAGCGGGCGCAAGTACGGATCGACCTTTTCACGTAAATCACCGGGTAAAAAGCCGAGGTTCTCGCCGGCTTCTACCGCCGGGCGGGTGAGAATTATTTTCGTCACCTGTCTGTTCTTCAGCGCTGCCACTGCTGCCGCTACTGCAAGATACGTTTTGCCGGTACCGGCAGGACCGATACCGAATACAATATCGTTTTTAATTATTGATTTGACATATCGCCGCTGTCCCTCGGTCTTCGCCTTGATCATGCCGTTTTTTGTAAATAAAACAACATCATCGGCGCCTTCTTTTTCACTCTGCAATTCCTTTTGCGACATTCCGTTTGACGGCTCTGTGGAAGTGAATACGAGATCGATGACGGTTTCTACATCGTTCGCCGTCAGGTTTTTGTTTTTATTGAGGATAAAGATAAGTTCTTTGACGATACGCTCTATCTGCCCCACCTCGTATGTATCACCCTGGAGAGTGATTTGATCACCGCGGACGATGATATTTGAATCAAACCGCTGTTCGAGTATGGCAAGGTGTTTGTCGTTAAATCCGAGCAACGACAACTTGTCAACTCCTTCCAAAGAAATCTTTTTCTCTATTGTAATATTCTTCCCTCCTTTCCGATTGACTGTAGAAAATACAAAAAGCCCTTACCACATCTTCAGGTGTTTAAAGATGCCATAAGGGCTTGCATGTACCAATATATTCGAATCAATTAAATAAAAAACGAACGCTATTATTATTACTGAATTTACCGTAATCCTTCTCTCTTCTCACGATAATATCTATTCGCTGCCGATTGTTCATCGGAAGTCATTCTGCCGTCGCCTTTGGGCGGAACCTGGAGGCGCTGTCCCGGATGAATGATATCGGGATCGCGGATCTTATCGCGGTTCGCCTGCCAGATACGCGGCCAGAGCCATGCGTTATTGTAGATATCCCCTTTCTTGGCAATATTCCAGAGACAATCCCGGTCACGCGACCATGTTCCCACGGTATATGTCTGTACCATTCTTTCGAGTCGATCCAGCAGATTCTTCACGCGTTGATCGAGCGCCATCAATCTGTCATAGACATCGGGATGCGCACTTTTCTTATCCTTCTTGATATCTTCAACGGCTTTCTTTACCTCATCTACCTCGCCGCGACGCTGGAGTAAATCCTGATCGGATAATCTTTCGAGCGCGCTCGCCTGGTTTTCAAGCTGCTGGATTCTCTCAACGAGACTGCGGATCTCTGCTTCGGTAGCACCGACCAATGCAAGGATTTCTTCCCTGCATGCCCGGTATTCATCCTGCTTGCTTGCGATCTGTTCATTAAGAGCGTTGACTTCACTTTCAAGCGTGTTTAAACGTTGACGCAGTTCGTCCCGTTGTTGTGTAAACTCTGCCATTTGCTGCTGCCATTCATCACGGGTCATTCTGTCCTGTGCTTCAAGACCGGTAACTGCAAATGAAGTTACGAACAGTGCAGCAACAAGCAGATAGAGTAGCGATCTATATTTCATGTCCAACTCCTTACTATTCTATTTATTGATTATAAACTTGTTCTAATTGGTTCAGAAATGATATCGTGTATTAATTCCATTGCTGGAGACGCTGGCGGACTTTTTCTTTATCTTCCGCACACTTTCTCAAGTCTTGATCCAATTGAGACACTTGCTGCTGCAGTTGTGATTTTTCTTCTTCTTTCGAAGAAATTTCTCTCTCAAGAGCGGCTACTTCTGCTTTAAGGTCTTCAAGCTGGGCAACTTCTTCAGCACTCGGTCGGCGGGCACATCCCATAACCAGAGCAGAAATAGTGATGATGACAAGTGCATGTGTCATCATTTTTTTCAAAAACGTCATAAGTCCCTCCTATATTGGATGACGGGTAAAGAAGAAAACATCAAAAGCACCCACATTGAGCGTGCTTTAAACTGTGTGCATAATATAAAATAATTTCTTATTTGTCAAGATTCTTCTGCGAATTTTAAAACTTTTTTCCTTGCGATATTTTCCATAAAATCAGGAAGATACAGAAAAACACCCCGCAGAGCCGTCTGCGGGGTGAAGTGAATGCTTTCTGCTTTATATACAACCTGGCACGTTATTTGAGGAACATCATTTTCTTAACATCCACAAATTCACCTGCCTGGATGCGGTAGATGTAGACTCCGCTGGAGACAGTGCTTCCTGCCTGATTGCGGCCATCCCAGATAATGTTGTGATGACCCGCGTCGTACATTTCGCCGCCGATAAGCGTTCGTACCCTTTGTCCGAGTGTATTGTACACTTCGAGGATGACGCTCGCATGTTCCGGCAACGCAAAATTAATGGTAGTCGACGGGTTAAATGGATTAGGATAGTTCTGCTCCAGTCTATACTCAACCGGTAATGCACGATCTTC
>PWJF01000214.1 GCA_003560935.1 Ignavibacteriales bacterium | reverse complement strand
GTTCGGTGTCGTGCTGTACGAGATGCTTACGGGACGGCTCCCGTTTCAATCGGAATATGAGACAGCGGCAGTATATTCGATATTAAATGAAGATCCTCCTCCCATCGGAAACTTTAATCCGGATGTACCTCCCGAACTTGAAGCCATTGTTATGAGGACGCTTCAGAAGAATAAAGAAGACCGCTACCAACAGTTAGACGAGCTTCTTTCGGACCTGGATGTATTCACAGGTACGGCTGTAGGTGGAACCGACTGGCGTAGAGTGTTTGCCGGCCGCAAACCGTTTTTGTACGCTGCAGCGGTATTCTTTTTACTGCTCGTCGTCGCTGCCGTCTTTTTTCTTGGAAGTCCGGTTCCGGAAGCCCGTGCAATAGAGTCGATTGCCGTCTTACCCTTCACAAACCTGAGCAATGATCCTGACCAGGAATATTTCAGCGATGGCATGATGGAGGAGATCCTTGACCGCCTCTTCAAGATTGGCGACCTGAAGGTGATTTCACGCACTTCCTCCATGCGATACAAGAATACCGACAAGTCGATAAAGGAGATTGCCCGGGAACTTGGTGTGGCAAATATTCTTGAGGGCAGTGTGCGCCGGAGTGGCAATAACGTGCGCATTACCGTACAGTTGATCAATGCCAAAACAGATGCCCATTTATGGTCAGAGATATACGACGGAGATCTGAGTGATCTGTCACGCATATTTTTTATTCAGAGTGAGGTGGCGCAATCGGTGGCCAGGGAGCTGAAAGCTGTTATTGCGCCGCAGGAGATAGCATTGATTGAAAAGGCACCCACAAAAAACATGGAGGCTTATAATTATTTCCTCAAAGGAAATGAATACTTCTTTCGAAGTTATGATGAACAGGATTATTCCATAGCTATTTCAATGTACTCAAAAGCCATTGAATTGGACCCGCAATTCGCTCAGGCATATATCAGGCTTTCCATTAGTCACGCATCTATGTATTGGTTCCATTATGATCGGAGTGCCGAAAGAATAATAAAATCCAAAGAAGCCATTGATGCTGCCACCAGAATTGATCCAGAAATTCCTGAAATTCATTTAGCTCTTGGATATTATTACTACTGGTGTTTCCTCGATTATCCAAAGGCCCTGGAAGAATTAGAGCTTTCAGAAACCAAACTTCCAAACAACTGGGAATGTATTAATACGAAATCAGCTGTTCACAGAAGAGCAGGAGAATGGAAGCTTGCCAAGGAATATGTTTTACTTGCACTTACAATGGATCAGAGTAACCCGGATATTACTTTTCAAACTGCTGAAATACTTTTCCTACTTGGAGAATACGAGGAGGCTGAAAGATTCTTTATTAAAACAACTTTTCTTAACCCCACGTTAATTTATAATTACTGGGCAAGAAGCCTGATGTATTTGAAGTGGAATGGTAATACGTTTAAGGCAAGGGAAACCATCAATGAAGCCATGAAATTTAAGGAAGCTACAAACAATCCTCAGATAGTTGAAACTATGGCCTTGATGGACCTTTTTGATGGCAATTATCAAATGGCTATTACCTTTTTGCTTTCTAAAGATTTGGAAATTATAGAAAACCAGTTCTATTTCCGCCCAAAATCACTGCATATTGCAAATATTTACCGAATTATGGGCAATATGGATTTAGCCCGCCAAAACTTTGATAATGCTCGTATTGAACTTGAAACCAGAATAAACCATGACCCAAACGATTCCCGCTTATTTAGCGCTTTGGGAATAGTATATGCAGGCCTGGGTATGAAGGAAGAAGCAATTGAATCAGGCAAAAAAGGGGTTGATTTAATGCCTATTGAAAAGGAAGCGTTCAGAGGGGTTTACAGGGTTGAAGATCTGGCCAGGATTTATGTCATGACTGGTGAATACCAGGAAGCAATAAAACTGCTTGATCGTCTTTTATCACTGCCAGGCCCATTATCGGTAAAATTACTTTTATTGGATCCCACTTGGAAACCTTTGTGGAATCTCACGGAATTTAAAAAAATCACCAATAAATACATCCGCAATGACAAGCACCATTGAAGGTTACGAGTACGACATTTTTATCAGCTACCGGCAGAAGGACGAGAGTATGATAATTTAAAAAAATCACATTATTGAATATTAGAAAAACTCGGATTCGAAATATTGGAGATGTAGATGATCGTTCAGACAATGTTGCATTATCGAATTATAGAGAAGATGGACGAAGTTCCAAAACTGCCCGCGATTCCGGCGAAGGCGGGAGGAGTTGTTTATGGTAGGTAAAACCATTACCCATTATACGATCGTTGAAAAATTGGGCGAGGGAGGCATGGGCGTCGTCTACAAAGCGCACGACACAAAGCTCGATCGCACCGTCGCAATTAAATTTCTTTCTGCCGGTCATGCGGTAACCGAACACGATAAAACCCGTTTCATCCACGAAGCCCGTGCAGCTTCAGCACTCGAGCATTCCAACATCTGTGCGATTTATGAAATCGATGAAACCTCTGACGGACAACTGTTTCTTGTTATGCCTGCGTATGAAGGCATTCCTTTGAATAAAAAAGTAGAACAGGGACCTCTTCCTATCAATGAAGCAATCGATATCGCAATTCAGATAGCCGAAGGATTACAGGCAGCCCACGAAAAAGGAATCGTCCACCGGGATATAAAGAGCAGCAATGTCTTCATCACATCTAAGGGACAGGTAAAGATAATGGATTTCGGTCTTGCCCGGAGCGCAGCAATGACACAGGTGACAAAAACGGGTGCAACCGTCGGTACGGTGCCATATATGTCGCCCGAACAGGCGCGGGGAGAGAAGGTAGATCACCGGACGGATATCTGGTCATTGGGTGTAATACTCTATGAGATGATAGCCGGACAGTTGCCGTTCAAAAGCGAATATTCAGAGGCAGTCGTGTATTCGATTTTAAATGAAGAGCCGGAACCGTTAACAAGTCTCAGGTCGAATGTGCCGATGGAGCTAGAGCATATCGTAAATAAAGCGCTTGCGAAGGATCGGGATGAGCGGTACGGGCATACCGATGAACTGGTTACCGATTTATTAAGAGTTAAAAAGTTACTGGATGGTACATCGACAAAGCACATACCCGTTCAGACAAAAATACGATCACAAAGGCGAACGGTTCGCCGGATAATTTTTCCGGTCTTGTTTATCACCGTCGGGTTTGCGGTCGCACTATTCCTTTTTTATCCCTCAGAAGCGATACCATTTACCGAACGGGACTGGATTATTATTGCGGATTTCGACAATAAAACGGGCGATACGATATTCGATAAATCCCTCAACACTGCTCTGACCGTGAGCATCCAACAATCCAGGTACGTCAATGTCTTTAGTCCGGTCCGTATTCAGCAAACATTACAAAGGATGCAGCGTGAAAACGTCGTGACCCTCGATGCGGAGTTGACAACAGAGATTGCACTTCGCGAGGGAATTAAGGTGCTCGTAATTCCGACAATCAGCCGTATCGGGAATAATTATTCATTAACTGCAACAATCATCGAGCCCGCCACTCAAATTCCGTTAGTAATCAAAACCTCACAGGCGAAAGACGAGGGAGAGATTTTAAAAGCTCTCGATAATCTGGCAAAACAGATACGTCGAAGTCTGGGTGAGTCCCTTATGAGTATCGCAAACCAGCATACAGGATTGCCCGAGGCGACAACATCATCACTGGAAGCATTAAAAATTTATACCGAGGGAAAACGATTAGGGGGGAGAGACAAAGCCGCGAGATACGATCTCCTCAATCAGGCAGTTGAAATCGATCCGGATTTCGCATTAGCGCACGCGGATTTAGGAATGTCCTACTATATCGATGGTATGAGGCGGAAAGGAGATGAGCATTTCAATAAAGCACTGAGTCTTATGGATCGACTCACGCTGAGAGAGCGACTCTGGATACGGGCTGTGGTTGAGGACTGGAGAGGAAACAGGGATGAAGCAATAGATAACTACAGGACCTACCTAACGCAGTTTCCCGATGATCTTCAAGGGTGGTTCCGCATTGGATACACCTATATGATTACAGACCGGTATGAGTCTGCAGCCGAAGCGTTCCAAAAAGTGACCGGGATTGATCCCTACGAAGCGAGTGCTTATATAAACATTGCGTCATGTTACAACGGTATGGGCAAAAACGACGAAGCGCTTACAAATTACCGGAAGGGGTTTGAACTATATCCTGAGCTGATCAAAGGTGTTTATGTCAATAATGAATACGGTTTTTTACTCGCGAGAATGGGTGAAATTGATGAGGCAAGAGAAACATTCGAGCTTATGTTCCCGGACGAAAGGCAGAAAGCACGCGGTCTGCGGTCGATCGCTCTTCTCAATATGTATCAGGGGAAATATTCTATCGCAATTGATTATTTACGAGAAGCCGTTGTATTAAATAAAACGTTTGATACAAAACTCAGCGAATTCCGGAATCATTTATATTTAGCTTCTGTATACAATGCGAAAAAAATGATCAATGAACGCGAAAAAGCGCTGAACGAGGTGGGGCGGATTATATCGGAGCTTTATCTGGGACCTGGTTGGTTATCTCTTGCCGGTAAAACGTATGTCAGGATGGGAAGGATTGATGAAGCAAATCAATTGTTACAGACGATTGAGGACCGGTTAGGGGATTATCTTGCGGCGTCAGGTGTCTCGCACAGTATTCGGGATGATCAGGCTTCCTATCATGTGTTACGCGGAGAGATTTTATTAGTAAAGGAAGATTATAAAGGCGCTATAGAGTCATTTGAAATTGCCCATAATCTCACGGGAAGAAATCTCGAACCCTTAGCCCGCGGATATTATATCGCCGGGAATCCGGATAAAGCGATCGAAAAATACCTGGGTCTCATTGGTGATATGCAATTGGGATCTGAGTATCAGGGATATTGGATTCGTGCACACTATATGCTGGGCCGGATTTTCGAACAAATTGGGGACATCGAAAATGCTGTTTTTTACTATAAACAATTCCTCGATATTTGGAAAAACGGGGATGAAGATTTATTGGATGTGATCGATGTAAAAGCACGATTAAAATACCTTGACAATACGATTTGAGGATAGGTATATAATGAAGAATGAACATGTCGTTTCTGATGAGACCGACAGGGAAATTGTCCGCCGGTGTCTGCAGGGTGACACCAATGCATTCTGTCACCTTGTAAGGAGATATCAGACTATGCTTTACAATTTAATCTACCGAATGATCGGTGATCGCGACGATGCTGCCGATGTTCTTCAGGATGTGTTTGTCAAAGCTTTTGAAAAATTAAACACGTTCGATCAACAGAAGAGATTTCATACCTGGATCTACCGGATTGCAGTAAACGAAAGCATTAACTTTCTGCATCATCATGACCGCATGATACATTTAATCGAAGAGAGTTGTATCTCGGTTGATGAAGCTCCGGATGTCATTCTTCAAAAAGCAGATACGGTTCACAATCTTGAGAGTGCCTTGCAACACTTAAAACCGGAGCAGGGGATAATTATAATACTGAAACATTTTGGAGAATTATCGTATCGCGAAATTTCCGAGATTCTCGGGATACCCGAAAAAACAGTCAAATCCCGACTCTTTACTGCACGGTGTGAGTTGAGAAAGGCTCTTGAACAATTTAAGGACTTGTAATTCGCCCCGGCGAGCCGGAAATTTATCTTGCTTTTTCGGTATCAAAATTCCGATCCTCATTTTCATACGACTGCATATTATTACGAAGCTCCACAGTAACTTACTATAAAAAGAGGCAATACTCACTATTGCTTTTCACAAATTTAAACTATAGATTTCCGTTATCAGGAACGTCACGAGGTCACCATGGAAACCTCTGCTGATGAATCGAATCGGACAATAGAATCCCCACCGGAAATCGACGTTAATCGGTGCACATCGATTAGTTTTAAGTGTCGATCGCCGCTTTGTACTGTCCACTCCGCTTTTTCATATCCCCAAGAATTGGAGGTCCGTAATGAACGAAAAATTTAAAGCATTTATGCACGAAAACTCCATCCCGTACGAAGTGATAACACACCCGCAAGCGTTTACCGCCCAGCAGGTTGCGCACGCAATCCATGAATCGGGGAAGGTGCTTGCGAAGACGGTTATTCTCGAAGCAGACGAT
>PWJF01000365.1 GCA_003560935.1 Ignavibacteriales bacterium | reverse complement strand
TCGAGAAGCGTGTTGAGATTGCGGTCAGCCCGGATGATAACGCTCCCACCGTCACCCCCGTTACCGCCGTTGGGTCCGCCTTTCGGAACGTATTTCTCTCTCCGAAAACTGATACATCCTCTTCCTCCGTGACCGCCCTCAGCGGTGAGTGTGGCTGTGTCGATGAATTTCATTATAAAACTGCCAGCGTTAGGGTTATTACTTATACTTTGATTTGTGACTGAATCTGGTATACACTTTGTCTGTGAAATTCACCGAGTCGGTAGAGTATGGATCGACACCGTTCATCAGAAAAATCTCATCTATGTAGAGAGAAGCTTCTTTCCACGATGTCAGTTTATTCAGGGTTTCTATAACAACATTGAAATATGCCGTATCACCGTTAAAAAGTTTACGAATGAATCGTTTGCGCTCGTCGTCCTCGATTAAAAGCTCGAGAGGCGGCATTGTTGAAGAAAAGCGTCTCGGTTTTTCTTCTTCTTCAGTACTTTCTTCATCGTGTTGGAATTCTTCATCGATGAATTCCTCTTCAATTATAGTCTCGCCTTCCGGTTCATCGTACATATCGACCGGCGGCGCTTCTTCATGTGCTGTATCATGTTCCGGTTTCTCCTCCTCTTCCTGTTCCTGCGGTTCATCCGCATATTCATCGGAACCTTCCGTGTCCGGTTGTATGGGGCGGAACAGTTCGCTGTCATCGTATTTTTCTGTTTCTTCCATACTTTCTGATTCCTGTTCCGGCTCTTCTTTAAATGATTCTTCGACAATCGGTGGTTCATCAACTTCCACCGCGGGTATCTCGTTCTCTTCTTCGATAATATCATCGTTTTCTTCCGCGATCTCGCGATTTTCAAACTCAAGATTTTCAATATCGGATTCCAGATCGAGCGTTTCTTCCTCCAGTGGAGGCTCGAGTTCCTCGATGGGTGTTTCCTCCTCTGCCGGTTCTTCATCGGGGGTTGCCTCTTCTTCAATAGCGTCATCGACCGGCATTTCCGTTTCCGGCTCCTCCTGTAAAGGAGGAGCGGTTGGGATCGAAGGTTCTTCTCTTATGTCAAGCCCTTCTTTGGGCATCATGCTGAGCAATTGGTGAAGCTCTTCAATCGTTACCATCTCAATGTTCTGTTCCTGTAGAGTCGATTCGAGATAATTCCGTATATGATTGAACCCCTTATCACCGAAGAAGAGTGCGAGCGCATGTTCAGGGATTGAGGCATCGTTATCTTCACGCCCATAACTGATAAAATCTGCAAACGGCTGCAGCAATTTTACATAGTCATCGGGGGTTGCTTCACCGAGGACGAGTTTATCAATTTTCTGAACTATCTCATCAAAAGCCGACCGGTCGACCTGTTTAATGTTTTTCTTTTGTAGATAACGAAAGAGTACTTTGGGATAATAATCGTATGCAGAAAAGTAAAGGAATCTTTGCTTTAACTCCGGGATAGTGAGCAAAGCTGAATTATGAAAGAAGAATTCTTTCATAGTCCATCGTGGGCGGCAGAGATAATTAAATTGAAAATGCACCGCATCTGTAAGCAATGACGTAAACGTATCTTTATTAAACGTAAAATTCGAAGGTAAAAGCAGATCGATTTCGGATTTCAATGTGTCGATGTCTGCAGATTGTTCGGTGTGGAAACGCTTCGGATGTCCGTGTTTATCGGCAATGCTTGCACGAAAATATACTTTGATTGCGTCATGTATCGGCGCTGACAAAATGAGCCGGAGACTGACGCTATCCCGTGATCCAAGCACCCTGTTTTGTATTTTACGTATAATGTGTTCTGTCTCGTAACTGAACATGATCTTCTCGTTTTCTATATTTTTTAGTTCGATTGACTCATCGCACTGCGTACACGTTCAATTTCACGACGTGCCGCTGCTTTGTACTGCCCTTCTATTCCGCGACGGTCTATGATCTGCTGGTACATTGCGATTGCTTCCTCTGGATTTCCCTTTTGTTCGTACGATTGGCCCGCCATGTATAATGCCGTGGCTGTCCAGTCGAGCTGGGTAGTCCGCGGGTCGAGTTCTGCAACGGTTAAGAATTCCTGTATTGCCTGTTGATAATTACCCATCATATGATACGAATCACCTGTGTAATAACGAAGCTCGGTTTCAAGTCCGCGGTCGGCATACAGGATGAGCGACTGGAATTTTTCAATTGACCGTTCATAGAGTTGGGCCCGTTGGTAGAGCGTTCCGATCTTAACCTGTTTGTCAAGAGTTGCCGGGTCGTTCGGGAAACGTTCGATGAAATCTTCTATCAACTCGAGCGCAGCCTCGTTGAACCCGATCTCCTCGTATGCTTGCGCGAGATTCTGCATCGCGTAGTACATCAGATCATCGTCATCGGATGCGGTGTCGATAATAAGCCGGTAATGATCGATCGCTTCGATAAATTGTTCTTCGCGCAAGAGCAGACCGGCATAGGCAAGATGAACATCCGGCATAACTCCGCTGCCCGGAAATTTCTCGAATACTTCCTCATATTTCCTTTTTGCATCGCTTCTGCGCCCGACCGCTTCCCATGTTCTGCCGAGATAAAAATGTGCATATGCAACTTTTTCGTGATGCTGATGTTGCTGAATGAATTGTTGAAATGCCCGTGCGGCATTATCATACGAGCGGTTTCTGAAATGCTGCATCGCGATCTCGAATTCGAATTCCACCGGCGGATTTTTTTCATTCGGGAAATCGGATGTAAAGGCTTCGATGCGCCGGCGTCCCTCATCCACTCTGCCGCTTCTCAACAATGCAATGATCTCGCGGGTGCGGTATGTTTTCTTTACATCATCCGATTCTGCACTCACCGCAACTGCATTGAGATGCGGTACGGCTTTTTCGTACCGCCCGTTTAGATATAAAAGATCCGCAATATCTTTATTTGCAGTTCCGCCGGTTATGATCTCCGACGCGCGTCCGAAATGGAAATCCGCTATCTGTGTCGTGCCGCGTTGACCGTATAATTCACCGAGTATTATAGATGCAATTCCTGCCCGTTCCGAGGAACGGTCGCGTACGACGTACCGTTCAAAATATTCGACGGCCGTGTTTTTTACTCCCGATTTGTATGCGGCTGTTGCAGCCAGGTAGAGTATGTTGTCCGGAACATCCGCCGGATTAAAGTATGATGATTCATAGTGTGCGATAATATCTTCAAACAATTCAAGTGCCTCGTGGTTACGGGTATCTGCCAACAATACAATGGCAAGTTTTTCCTTTACATCGTCGATCATTTCGTGATATGTATAGTTGCGAACAAACACTCTGTAGATATCAATTGCCTCACGATACCTGCCGTTTTGCCGGTGAAGTTCGGCGGCAGATAACGTTGCATCGGCGATATGAATACCGCCCGAATACCGCCGAATATACGATGTAAACAGGTCGATGGATTCCTGCGATTCTCCGGCAGCGAGATAATGCTTTGCAAGGCGGAATGTCGCTTCACCGGCTGCGGGTTGATTCTGATATTGCCGTGCAATTTGATTGTACTTCTCAATTGCATTCGTCAGCTCGCCGATCGCTTCGAAGGTTCGGGCATGTGCCATGTGTACCGCAGGCACGTGTTCTGATCGCGGGAACGTTTCGATGTATTTCTCGGCGGCGTTGATATATTCAGCCGGACCTGCTACCATGCGAAGCACTTCGAGATGATAATACGAGATTGTTTCACTGTTCGGTGCGCGTGCAGGGCGGTCGCTGAGGTCACGCAGTTTTGCCAGCGCTTCCGATCGCCGATCTTCCGAACGTTGCGCGGCTCTGTAGAGTGAGTATGCGTACAGATATTCTGCTCGTGTTTTTTTGTCCTGTGGAAGTTCCAGCGATAGAGCTGTTTCGAATTGACGTGCGGCTTCGGGGTATTGTTTGAGTTTGTTGAGATAGATATCGCCGAGCTGGAATGCAAGTTCTCCGCGCGGAGCTCCTGCAATCATCTCGCTCATCAGCATCGTGATGCTCTGGAAACCACCGTCTCGATCCTGCAAATGGTAGACTTCGAGTTCTTCTTTTAATGAATTCGCTTCCGGGATTAACGCGCTGCCCGGAAACCGTTCCTGAAATTCCCGAACGATATGATATGCGTTGCGGTCATTCCCGATCTTTAATTGCATTCGTGCCTGACCGTATAATGCGTCGTCGATGAACCGCGACTCCGGAAATCGGTAGGCAATTTCTTCGTATGCCGACAGGGCTTTTCGCGGATCGTTGAGTTGTTCTTCGTACAGCTTGCCCAAACGGTACAGGGCTTCGGCAGCCTGCGGTGTGTTAAAGCTCTCGGCGTATTTTCGGAATCGTTCGGCGGTATCGTGGTAATTACGTGCAGCCAGATGGTTCATCGCTGAGCGGATATATGCTTCTTCTTTTATATCGTCAGGTGCACCGATGTCGATGATGCGATCCCACCATTCAACCGCACGGAGATAGTTGCGCATACCTTCATTACTGCGGGCAGCACCCTGCCAGATAGTAATAAGCTCCTGTTTGGATGCGGTTGCTGCAAATTGACGCGCATACAGATCGAAGAATGTCGCGGCGCTTGAATAGTCGCCGAGCGCATTATAACTTTCGGCGATACCGAGCATTGCTCTGCGGGCGATGTATTTTTTATTCTCATTATCGCTGCCTTCTGTCGAGCGTTGAGCGCGGCGATATTGATCGACCGCTTCGAGATGCTCTCCCTGCTGGTGGTGAAGTTCCGCGCGGTGAAGCAGCGCCTCGGAATAGGAAGGAGTGTTTTCGTATTGATTGATCACTCGTCTGTATTGTTCCTCGGCTCTGTCGAATACGCGCAGGTTATGATAGGCGCGTGCAAGTCCGAATATCGCTTCCGCACGCATTTCCATCGAACGGATATCTGATGCCTGTTCGGGTATTTCGGAGATCACTCTGCGGAATACATCACCGGCTTTTGAGTATGCACTGTCTTCAAGACGATACGCACCGAAACGGAGGCGTGCATCGAGTATAACATTCGAACCACTATGACGCAGTATTATTCGCCTGAGGTACTCATCCGATTTTTTCCGGTCGCCGGCTTCCTCAAAGTAGGTGCTGGCCTGAAATAATGCCCGGGGTATGATCTTATGATCCGGATGAAATTGAATAAGCCGTTCAAGTGCCAGGCCGGCGTCGTTAAATCGGTTTTGTCCGGCATATATATCCGCGACATTCCACCACGCATCGGGTGCGCGTTTGTGGTCGGGGAATGTCAGCGCAAATGTTTGCAGCGTCATCCGCGCATTTTCATGCTGACCGAGCTGCCGGTACACCATCCCGAGGTAGAAGCGCGATTCAATACCCTGCGATGTTTGCGGATACGATTCTATTATCGACCTGAAATGGTCCATCGCGAGGCTGTAATCGCCGTCATCGAATAGTTGAACAGCGAGTGCAAACTCTTCAATGATTTCTCGAACACCCTCTTCAACCCTGACGGTGTCCCGTTCTTCGGACACCAAAATATCCTCTGCATTTGCAATGGAATGAAAGCCCAAAGGGGGAATGCAAGCCAAAATGATGTAGATAATACATCCCTGCACGGTACATCTCTCCGTTATGTTGTGTGTTACCGGTTTTAAAGAAGAAAATTACCTATATTGTGTAAGTTAATATATTTAGGGGAATACAGCAAACGGGGAAGGGGGAATCCATTAAAATATGAAGCACACCTGCCGTCACACAATCCTGCACACAGGTATACTGCATCCTATTGTTAACTGTCTGTTGAACTTAAAATACCGCCTTCATATACTCGCGCCGCATACGCGCGATGGCTTCGATGGATATTTCTTTCGGACAGACTGCTTCGCATTCGGCGTAGTTGGAGCAATCGCCGAATCCCTCATTGTCCATCCGGTCGATCATCCGCCGGGCGCGGCGTTTGCGTTCCGGTTCTCCCTGAGGAAGTAATGCGAACTGTGCTATCTTTGCACCGGTGAACAACGATGCCGATGAGTTCGGACACGCAGCGACGCACGCACCGCATCCGATACAGGCGGCGAAATCCATTGCCCGCTCGGCTTTATCCTGAGGGATGGGAATCGCATTACCGTCCGGCGGCGCTCCGGTATTAACCGACACATACCCGCCGGCAATCATGATCCGGTCGAATGCACTCCGGTCAACGAC
>PWJF01000274.1 GCA_003560935.1 Ignavibacteriales bacterium | reverse complement strand
TATGTTCTCGTTCATCCCGACGGAACGGAAGAGCGGATACAACCACAGCATCTGGCAGCCGCGGGAGTATTGCAGTTTTCTTTTGAATCGGTATCACAGACCGGATTGTACCGGATTCAACGTAACGGAAATACAGCACGCGCCTTTGCCGTCAATGTACACTCCGGAGAATCGACCGGCGAACGAATAAGCGAAGAAAATCTAACGGAACGGCTGGGACAGTTCGGATTGGAAAACGTCTATATCATCGGTCAGGATGACGACCTTGCGACGGTGGTGCAGGAGTCGCGCTATGGACAGGAACTCTGGAAATTATTCGCCCTTCTGGCGTTTTTAATGGCGCTTATTGAAACGATGGTCGCAAGAGATCCGAAACAAGCCGCGGCGGAACAGCAAAAACTTTCTTGATGGCAGGATTGTTCTATTAGTATAATAGGATATTCGAGTATACCTTGAAAAGTCATTTTATGCCACAAACGGAGGCTGATGAGTTGCTCAAAATCACAAAAACACAAAAAATAAAATTTAGTGTTTTGGCGTTATTGCGGCTAAATAATTTTGTCTATTTAAAAAAGTATCGTCCACTAATATACGAGGTTGTGTGCATAATATAGAAGTACCTAAAATCGAAAAAGCATTATTAATCGGTGTCTCCTCCTCGAGCATATCGAAGGGTGTCACCGAAGAGCATCTTGAAGAGCTCACGCGTCTTGCGGATACCGCAGGCGCAATGGTTGTCGATACAATCATTCAGAATAAAGAATCCATGAATCCCGCTCTGTTTATCGGTAAAGGGAAAGTGGACGAAATTGGAGAGCGGGTTGAGAACGAAAAGATCGAACTGGTAATTTTCGACGACGATCTCTCACCGACCCAATCCAGAAATCTCGAAAAAGTAATCAAATGTAAAATTCTCGACCGCAGCGGTTTAATTCTGCACATATTTTCGCTTCGTGCCCGCTCGCGCGAAGCACGCACGCAAGTCGAGCTTGCGCAATTACAATATTTGCTGCCGCGTCTCACACGGCAGTGGACGCACCTTTCGAAACAGTACGGCGGTATCGGTACAAAGGGTCCCGGTGAAACGCAGATCGAAACCGACCGGCGGATGATCCGCACGAGAATCGGTCATCTGAAACGGATCCTTGAGCGCATTGCACAACAACGCGAGACACAACGACAGGGAAGAAGCGAGTTTACGCGCGCCGCGATCGTGGGCTATACGAATGCCGGTAAATCGACGCTTATGAATCTCCTTTCAAACTCCGAAATACTTATCGAGGACCGTCTCTTTGCGACGCTTGACGCAACGGTGCGCGGTGTTACCCTGTCGCCTGCACACAAGGTGTTATTATCCGATACGGTAGGATTTATTCGTAAACTTCCGCCTCACCTTATCGCGTCGTTCAAGAGCACGCTTGAAGAGGTCATCGAAGCCGACGTGCTTTTGCACGTTGTGGATGCGTCGAGCGCTTCGCTTGACGAGCATATCACGACCGTTAACAGTACGCTTGAATCTCTGCATTCGCTCGATAAACCGACGATCATGGTGTTCAATAAAATCGATAAAGTCGAGAACAGGGATTATGTATTCGGACTTATGCGTGAATATACTTCATCTGTTGCTATTTCCGCATCGCGAGGCATTAACATCGATGCACTGAAAGAAACTATTATAGAACAGATGGATAAGCAGTTCGTTGAAAAAACGCTCACGCTCACCCATCAGAAGCATCAGCTCATCTCAAAGATCCACGCGATCGGGGAGATACTCGAGAAGAAATACGAGAACGATCATATACTGATACGGTTTCGGATCAATCAGAAGGATGAGGGGAATTTGCAGCGGTTGATGGCACAGGCGGAGTGAGAACAGTATAATTGTCAATTAACCGCTTTCCTTAAGCTGAAACTGCTGTATCTTCGTATACAACGTCTTCAAACTAACCCCGAGCACTTTCGCCGCCTGGCTTTTGTTCCAATTCAATGTGTTGAGCACATTCAAATAGTGCTCGCGCTCGACTTCTTTCATGGGAGTGAGTTTTCCGATCCGGCTGTTCCCCCCGGCATTTGAACCTCCCATACTCATCGCCCTGCTCGGGAGGGCAAGATCTTTTGCATCGATTACCTCACCCTGCGATAGTATTGCGGCACGCTCTATAACATTTTCAAGCTCACGCACATTGCCGGGCCAATCGTACCGCATCAACATATCTATTGCATCCGACGATAATGACTTCTCGACGCGTGTTTTCATTTTTTTCTGAATGAACCATTGGGCAAGTCTCGGGATGTCGTCTTTACGTTCTTTGAGCGGCGGCAGTTCAAGTGTGATGACGTTTAACCTGTATAGAAGGTCTTCACGGAATTTTCCGGCAGCCACTTCATTCTCAAGACGTTTGTTCGTTGCCGATATAATACGCACGTCGGAATGTAAAACGGTGTTGCCGCCGACACGACGGTACTCGCCCTCCTGTATAAACCGGAGGAGTTTCGGTTGTATCGCTAAACTGATATCCCCGACTTCATCGAGGAACAACGTACCGCCGTTCGCAATCTCGACTAATCCCTGTTTTTGCCTGACTGCATCGGTGAAGGCGCCTTTTTCATGACCGAACAACTCGCTCTCGATCAGTGTGTCCGGGATGGATGCACAGTTAAGCACAACGAACGGTTTATCCGCACGTAAACTATTCTGATATATGAATTTCGCTACAAGCTCCTTGCCTGTTCCGCTGTTACCGTGTATCAATACGCTCGATTCGGTCGGGGCTATCTTGCCAGATAGCCGTAATACTTTTTTAAAACTGTCCGACTCTCCGATTATCTCCGATGACCCCGCCAATCGCTGCAGCTCGGTCTTCATCACCTCGTTTTGCATTAATAAATTTTTTCGCTCGATCGCCCGGCGAATTACTTTCAGGAGATCGTCCGATGAGTACGGCTTGGTGATGTAATCATACGCTCCCATCCGGATTGCATCGACTGCAAGTTTCACATCGATCAATCCGGTCAACATGATCGGTTGCGTGAAAGCACAGTTTTGCTGAATATACCGGAGGACTTCAAATCCATCGATTTTCGGCATTTTTATATCGAGCAACGCTATATCGAACTGTTCGACCTGAAGTCTGTTCAGTGCTTCCACACCGTTCGCAGTAACCGCTACCTTATACCCCTCAATGGTCAGCAGATCTTTTAGAGATTCTCGAAGTCCGACTTCATCGTCGGCTATTAAAATATTCTCACCTTGTGTTCTCATCGTAGCCTAATCTTTCAATTGTAAATAATTAAAATTAACGAAACATAATGGAAATGAACTATGACCGCTGAAACAGATAAACTTTCTCTATTAGAATTCATGTATTAGTTGACAATCCGGAAGCAGATTCTTTTTAACACAAAAGCCCTTCATTTTGAAGAACTTTCACTTAGTGTAATAATTACAAAATAGAAATAATTTTACTCATCGGCAAGAGCACGATCAAATGCCAACAATTTTCCTTATCCAATAAATTATAATGATCTGGCTCAATTATTGAGGTAAACTAAATCTTTTCGTATTTTCACATATCAATAACCTACGAATAGAGAGACCCCCATGCATAAAAAGATCATCAAAGCCCCCCGCGGAACCGAGATTAGCTGCAAAGGATGGCTCCAGGAGGCAGCTCTTCGCATGTTAATGAATAACCTCGACCCGGATGTCGCCGAGAGACCGGAAGACCTTATCGTCTACGGGGGTACCGGAAAAGCCGCGCGCAACTGGGATGCCTACCGGGCTATCGTGATAAGTTTGCGTGAGCTTGAGAACGATGAAACCCTGCTCGTTCAATCCGGTAAACCGGTCGGTGTATTTAAAACTCACACGGATGCACCTCGTGTAATTATTTCGAACTCGATGCTCGTCCCGAAATGGGCAACCTGGGATGAATTCCGCCGGCTTGAAGGATTGGGTCTGACAATGTTCGGACAGATGACGGCCGGAAGCTGGATCTATATCGGAACACAGGGAATTTTACAGGGTACTTACGAAACCTTTGCGGAATGTGCAACAAAATATTTTAACGGCTCACTCGCCGGTCGGTTGCTGGTTACTGCCGGGCTCGGCGGCATGGGCGGCGCACAGCCGCTCGCTGCGACGATGAACGGTGCGGCAACATTATGCATCGAAGTGGATAAATCACGCATCGAAAAAAGGCTGTCGACCGCGTACCTTGATGAAATGATCACAGATCTTGATGAAGCCATAAAAAAGGTTCTCGATGCAAAAAAGAACAAACAGGCTCTCTCGGTTGGATTGCTCGCTAACGCCGCGGATGTACTTCCGGAATTGATACAACGCGGTATTATCCCGGATGTGCTAACCGATCAGACATCTGCACATGATACGTTGAACGGATATGTACCCGGTGGAATGTCGTACGAAGAGGCACTTAAGCTCAGGGAAAAAGACCCGGACGAATATATCAAACGTGCAAAAGATTCGATTGCAACCCACGTTCGTGCAATGCTCGAGCTTCAAAAGAAAGGCGCGATCACATTCGATTACGGAAATAATATTCGCGGTGAAGCAAACGATAACGGCGTAGAAAATGCATTTGATATACCGGGATTCGTTCCGGAATTCATCCGCCCCCTCTTCTGCGACGGAAAAGGTCCGTTCCGTTGGGCAGCATTAAGCGGTAATCCGGAAGATATTTACCGGACCGATCGAGCAGTAATGGAGACATTTCCCGACGACGAGCCGCTTCATCGATGGATAAAACAAGCGGGTGAGAAAATAAAATTCCAGGGATTACCGTGCCGCATATGCTGGTTAGGATACGGTGACCGCGCGAAAATGGGAAAAGTGTTCAACGATCTCGTTGCAAAGGGCGATGTTAAAGCACCAATCGTTATCGGACGCGATCATCTCGACTGCGGATCGGTTGCTTCTCCGAACCGGGAAACGGAGGGAATGAAAGACGGCAGCGACGCTATAGCCGATTGGCCGATCCTGAATGCACTAATGAATACCATCGGGGGTGCGAGCTGGGTTTCCGTTCATCATGGCGGCGGAGTTGGTATGGGACTCTCGATCCATGCGGGAATGGTGATCGTAGCCGACGGCACCAAAGAGGCCGAACGCCGTCTCGAACGCGTGCTTACATACGATCCCGGCATGGGCATCATCCGCCATGCCGATGCGGGCTACGAACGCGCGATCGAGAATGCAAAGAAACACGGCGTGAAAATTCCGATGCTTGAATAAAAAATAAGGAAGAGCTAATGTCTTTCAGAGAACAACGAGAAATGATAGAAAATCTCCGGGATTTTGAGCGGAAGATGACGCGCGATGAGTTGGAGGATTTTCAAATGTACCTCAAGCGCCACAAAGACGACGAGGAGCTTGATGCTTTATCTATGAAGCGATTGAAAGAGCTGCATGAAAAATATTACATCAATCGTCCACGAAAACCGTTTATCGATCCGTTTAAAAAATGAGACCAACCCGCATTCACCGTTCAGGCGACGCAGAGCTCTCTATAACATGGGACGACGGGCATATCAGCGCATATCCCTTTCAATTATTACGTGACAGTTGTCCGTGTGCAACATGCAATGACGCGCGCGATCGAGGAAGCGCAATGCTGCCGGTGTATGAGGAGGGGAAATATGTACTCACCGGTGTAAAACAGGTGGGGCGATATGCCATTCAGATTACCTGGCAGGATGGGCATGATACGGGGATATATACGTTTGAGATATTAAGAACGTTATGTACATGTGACAAGTGTGCGAAATGATAGGATAAAAAAACCTCTCCCCTGCCGGGGCAGAGGAGAGGACTGAAGCCACGTAATCGTGTGACCAAGGACCGCTTACGACGAAACAGATTGATCTTCGCCGTTTACTCGAACCAGCAGTTCGGTCTTGACATGCTCGACAGTCTCACCGAGTGCGTCAATGAACTTATCAAAATCTTCCTTATAGAGAAAAATTTTGTGCTTCTCATAGTTGTTTTCACCGACGCGTTTGCTTTCGGTGATCGTGATGTAAAAGTCTTTTTCGGATTTCGTCGCTTTTACATCGAAGAAATAAGTCCGCTTACCCGCACGAACTCGTCTGGTAAAGAGTTCTTCATTGTACTTATTT
>PWJF01000496.1 GCA_003560935.1 Ignavibacteriales bacterium | reverse complement strand
TCCTACAGCGGATGGCGACCACGGGTATATCGATCCTGAAGGATTTGTCCGCGATGAACAGCACGGTTATACAGGGTGGCGTGCGATCAATTTTTTCCCGTATGCAATATTTACACCGCTCACCGGAAGCGTGAGCGGCATCTATATACGTCTTCCCCGGTCTTTCATGATGCAAGACGGTACATTGGATGTCGAAACGTACAAAAAGAATCTCGATCTTCTTGAACGTAATATAAAAAATCGTCCGTATGAAGAAACACATTATTACGGCGATGCATTTTCTATTCCCGTTACAAAGGGCTTTTACCCGATGAGTACCGAATTTGCACACCCGCTTCATTATGTCGATCTGTACGCCGATGGTGAAATTGGCAACCGGGTGAACGGTGTCGTTGGCAATACCGGCACAACATATGAATTTTCCGGTACCCGATCGAAACGGGTTAAAGAGATTCGTTATATGTATAAATGGAAGGACGTTGATCTTGATGATATAGCCGGAGATGACAATGACCGCGAGTTCGAACTGTATGTGGGCAAAGAGGGTCAGGGATGGGTTGAGAACGGTGCAGGATGGATTCTTGCCGGGTATATTGAAGATCGAAAGGGTGATCTTCGTCCGCAAACAACGGAAGAAATGATACAATGCATCGGCTGTCACGGCAACGTCGGAAATACCGTCGATGCGGTCTGGTCGTTTCAGCGTAAATTGCCGGGCGATAAGGGATGGGGCGAGATGGTTTACGGTGCATATAGGTATGACCGTCGCGATAAAACGAAACTGCAAGATTATTTGAATCCGGATGCCGGAAAAGGCGAGTTGGAATATTTCTATTATACCGTTGTCGGCGCCGATTTGTATGGAGTGATGCCGGAAGAGATCGGGGAAGAATTAAAAAGGTTTACTCGAAGTGCAGGGCTCGAGCGGCGACTCGGTTTACTACATTCTGCCGATGAAATCTTTAATGACGATCTTCTCAAAAATATGACACGCGATGAGAGGAAAAGCCGGTTACTCGAACGGCAGCGTATTATGCGATATTACGCCGAACAGAAAGAGTATCTTTATTATGATCGGGACGATGATGCATACTACATAAAAGGAAATATTTTCTATCCGTCGGAAGAGACGATGAAAAACAACATTCATCTATACCGAAAGATCGTTCTTGATCAGAGTTATAATCTGGGGAAGGATGTGTTCGGGACAGAGCGCAGCCATGTTCCGTTTACGTTCCGTTCGGACGGTACCTTCAAAGATGCCGACGGAAATATCATTCCTGCCGGAGATGTCATAACCAGCAGACCGTTCGGACCTGACGGCGAAGGAACAACGCCGACCGGTATCGCCGGAGTGAACGCCGATGGCGAACCGATTGACGAAGAAGGTAATGTTGTCGATATAGATGAACGGCCGGAACGGGTTGTCGGTCATATATCGACCGGTGGTACGTTTAATCCATTGTATAATACGATACCGGATGAAAAACCGGTTCGAAAATAAATAATATTGTTCGCAAGATATGTCACAATATATCGATACGATGAGAAATGCCTGTGTGAAGCTCACCCGGCCGCGTAAGTTAGTTCTTGACGTTCTGCAAACAGCAAAGCAGCCGTTAAGCATGAAAGAGATCCACAAGCGTATCCGTAAAAAGGCAGACCTCGCAAGCGTATATCGCACAGTCAATTTATTTCAGACGCTCGGTATCGCGCGCGAAGTGCCGCTCGGTGAAGGATATCAGAGATACGAACTTGTCAGTGAGGGACGGCACCATCATTATGTCTTATGTATAGAATGCGGTAAGCTCGAGAATATTGATATATGTTTGCTCGACCAGGTCGAGAAGATGACACATTTCAAAATCTTATCTCATTCGATGGAATTTCAGGGGATATGTAATAGATGTGCGGGATAGATTAATGAGTATATGGATGAGGATCGTGATAATCCGATGCCGGGGCGGAATGCGAGTGTTGTGTAAAGGTGATTTTTTAAAAAAAGAAATACCGTAACAGGTACCGTTTTGTCCCATTAATTTTTATCCTAACATTTTCCCGTATTTTTCGTATACTACGGTATGAATTCAAAAAATATTGATCACGAGCAATTAGGCCGCACGCTCCGCGATGATGTTCTCCACGGCAATATCTGGCAATCGCTGCGGCTTGATTTCCGCGAGCTGAAAGATTTCTATATCGACGACGAAAAGAAAGCCCGTCTGGAAAAGATGGGATGGGTGAAACGTACGTTGTATCTTATCTGGTGGTATGTAAAAATTTTACTCCTGCGCTTGTCACCCGCCCGTCGCGTTCTATTGGTAATTGGGATGTTTTTAATTTTAACTTCCGGTAATATTCAATGGCAATCCGGCACGATTCGTACAAACCCGGAAACGTACCTGCTTGGGGGAGCAATTATCGTGTTTGTATTGATGCTTGAACTGAAAGATAAATTGCTGGCGCGCAACGAACTTGAAGCGGGACGCTCCGTCCAATACGCATTGATGCCGCAGCAGCGTCCAAAAATATCCGGTTGGGAAGTCTGGCTCCATTCCGAACCGGCAAACGATGTCGGCGGTGATCTGGTCGACTATATTCAACTCGATGATAAACGTCATGCCCTTGCACTGGGTGATGTTGCCGGGAAAGGTCTGCGTGCCGCTTTGCTGATGGCAAAGCTGCAGGCGACCGTGCGTGCTCTGGTCCCAGGTTATCCGGACTTGTCGGGATTAGGGGACTTAATGTCGCGAATTAATGGTATATTCATACGCGATAGTCTGCGAAGTATATTTGCATCGCTCGTGTATATAGAGTTGCATTCGGATGACCGGAGGGTCAATATGGTAAACGCCGGGCATATGCCGCTGCTGCTGGTTAAAAAGAATAGCGCTGACCTCGGGCAGGTCGGTAAACAGGCGCCGGCGCTCGGTATTGTATCCGATGCGATTTATGTACCGGATGCGGTGGAGATTGAGCAGGGCGATACGCTTATCGCGTATTCCGATGGAATAACCGAAGCACGAAATGCTCATGGTAATTTTTTCGGCGAAGGACGTTTAATAAAAATTCTCAAGGACAAGGCTCACCTGTCGCCCGAACAGATCGGACAACACATTCTGAAAGAGATCGAATGGTTCCGCGGCGACGCCAGGATATATGACGACATATCAATGATAATAATAAAACGATTATGAGGTATTTACTTGCGATATTATTGCCGCCCGTCGCGGTTCTTTTCTGCGGAAAGCCGGTACAGGCGTTATTGAATCTTTTGCTTACACTTTTTTTTTATATACCGGGTATGATACACGCAATACTGGTTGTGCATGATTTCTATGAAGACCGGCGGACAAGAAAGGTCGTCAGGGCTATCCGTCAAAGTAATCGTTAACAAATCACTTAAACGTAAAACACTCCGACACAATTTAGCATGGCAGAAACGTTAACTGTTGCATCGCTGAATAGGTGGCTTAAAAAATACAAAGTCGCCTGGGAGTCCCGTGATCCCGAAGCCGCAGCGGCATTATTTACCGGAAATGCGGAGTATTACTGGACGCCGTTCGAGGAACCGAAACGGGGTAGAAGTGAGATTGCGAAAGCGTGGGAAAATGCAACATTTTACATTAACTGATTATTCTGCAATCTCTTGACATTATTGTAGTTTTCTAATATATTATTTAAGTATGTCTAAATAATATATTAGATTCTTCTAAGCACGGAGGGAAGTATTCAATGAGTAAATCCTGTTTTTTCCTTCTTATCGCGGCATTTTTGCTTATCACTTCCGAAGCATTCTCAATTCCCTATTTTGCACGAAAGCATAATGTTAGCTGTCAAACCTGCCACCTCCATCCACCAAAAGTGAATGTAACCGGTGAACAATTTGCAACGACCGGATATGATACTATTGACACGAGACCAGTAAGAGTGACCCGTCCGTTTGCAGTCTGGATGAGTGGAGCTGCACAAAATATTTCGGATGAACCGGGTAAGTACAAAGGAACACCCAATCGTGTCGAGATAATAGCGGCGGACAGGATCTCTGCAGTCGATTTATCCTATTTCATCGAGTGGCGAGTGTTAAGTAAGGAGATTACAGCGTCGGGGGAGATACGCGACAGGAGCGGACGATTTGAAGATTTATTTGTGATGTATGATGCATCGCGCAATATTCAACTCTGGGCAGGACAATTCAGAGCGCTGACACAAATTGATGTATCCCGTCGATTAAGTATTTCGGAACCGCTCGTTTTCAGCAGGTCGCTCCCCGGACCGCCGGCGCTGTCCGAACGAATAACTTCTTTGCGAGGTTTTTCGCTATCGGGACGCTCGCCCTCTTTACGGATTATGGGAACATATCCCGATCACCCCGAATCGATTAACGGATGGTACGGCGTTGTCACCCTGCCGTTTACGGGAGAGTTTTCGATTCCTTTAGGAAGCGATGCAAGACGTAATGCAAGTTTTGAACTCGAAGTTATTCCCAAAGGCATATTTTTTGAAGCATACCGGCGTATCGGTATTAGCTCGTTCGGTATGAACTATTTTACGGGATCCGAGGGGAGATCGTATCTCGGGTTTGTCGGTGTGCTTCAGCATAGGCGTTATCTGTTTGAGGGAAGCTTTGCACGGGCTCGATGGAGGGATGGCTCCGATTGGCGATTGAGTACGGTAATTGAGTATTTCCCATCAAGAAGCGGCGCTCTCGGCTTCCGTATCGATCACCAAACGAACTCCTCACTGAAACCGTTATATATTCCGTATATAAGTTACCATTTTCCCGGTACGAATTGGACGATAAAAGCCGCGCTTGAGGGAAGATTACGGAACGGGGAAAAATCACAGACGGTTGGAGAATTGAGTTTGATCTTTTAAAATATTGATGTGTGACAACCTTCAGATATTTTTATATCGACCGGTTGTCACACATCATTTAGAATGATTATAAATTTTAAGTAATTAACTTTATCTATTCTTTATCGCTGTGAAGAATTTTGATCTCAACACTGCCCTTGAATTTGGTCCCGCTTACCGTAACGCCGGTCAGGATACCCTCGGTTGAATCGTGATCAAACTCAGTTCTTTGAATTCTGAAGTGACACACCATATCGGTTAATCCGTTTCCGTTTACATCCTCTTCCCCACACTGGGGTCGTCCGTTTCCAAGCGTGGCGAGCGACTCTTCCTCACCGGTCGCGCCAAATCTTAAGGTTTCACGATCTATCTGAAGGGCGTCAAATTCTCCGGTGGATAAAATTGCAACTGGCAGAACGCCGCGGCTTTTAAGATTTATACTAACGGGATTGTGATCGCTTCCGGGACGTACCGTGATGTCAACCGGATATACGTCATCGACATTTCCGCCTCCGGTCGCTACAAAGAGCAGTGCATTCAAAGCAAGATTGTAATAATTTTGCTGGAAAGCCATTCCCTCTTTATGACCGTAATAATTAGCGAGCACTCCCGTTAAGACGATAGAACCTTTGCCAAACTGCCCCCAGAGACCGACTGTGTCACCGTTACCACTTTTAATGAACGAAGAGAAAGGCGGTTTATTATAATCAGTAAATCGTACGAGTGCGGTACCTAAGTTATTTGTTATTCCGTCTGTGAGTATCGGTACTTCATCGCTGATTTCGGAACGGCTGAAAAACCCTCCGTTACCGGTAATGGCAGGCTGCAGATCTCCGACATTTCTTTCATCTTCCCATATAATACCGCCGCCGAGTTCCATGAAAGGGAGAAGCCTTGTTTCCCAATCTGCATTAACCACACTAGAACCTTGCCAGGGAAAGATTAAAACATCGTACGATTCCCGTAACTCTTCGACCGACAACGAATTAAATACTCCCCTGTCAATAAACTCAAACGTACCGGGAAGATCTTCGTAATTCTCGAGTATCAGTTTGGCTGCTAATTGTCCCCCGTCAAAACCTACATGACCGACTCTGATCAAATTGGGTAGTATCGGCTCGCCGGTCAGAAAATTAATGTCAGTGAGTTCGCCCTGCCGGAGGGAATCTTCATCGTGCGGGTCCACAAGCATATGCTCACCACACCCGAATCCCCAAAATATCAGCAGACCCAGTATAACATAATATGAGTATCTCATAACATCCCCCAGTTTATTATGGATTACAACGCTTATTTTTAATTGTTAGAAAACTCTAATATTACTTGATTAAATCT
>PWJF01000280.1 GCA_003560935.1 Ignavibacteriales bacterium | reverse complement strand
GATCTCGTCGATGCCATGAGCACGTACGTTTCCGCCGGTGCGGGTTCATTTTCGCCTACCCGTATCTCATAGGGCAGTTCCCACACCACAGCTTGATTCCAGAATTCTTCATTTAATTTTCCGTCAACATTGATAGGTCCTTTGACACGCGGAACGGCAACGGTATCGTTTCTGGATACGGTAAACGCTTTGTGTTCAAGCTCGTTTAAGGTGAACGTAAAATAGGGGGAAGCTTCTAAGGGAATAGCTGTTAGAAGGATTATCGATATAATACAACTCAGGATCAAATGCATAGAAAAGCAGACACCACCATTAATTAATAATTACACATGCTTGTTCCCTATGTCTATGCCCTAATCCCTACTACAAATATAATGAAAATGTATGAATTAATAAAGGTCATTAGTGTTTATTCTTCTCTTTTAGCGAGACGTTCTCATTATATTCACGGATGATGTCATCTTTTACTCTGTACAGATATTCAAGAGCAGCTTCATATTCATTTGGGATTTCTCCGTCAAGTATTGCATCCTCAACGGCTTGCTTAAGCAGTCCGACCAGCTTACTCGGCGGAATATTAAACCGCTCCATGATTTCATCTCCGCGAATGGGAGGCTGCCAGTTTCGCAGACGATCCTTCTCTTCGATTTCTTCCATCCGTTTCACGAGCCGGTTGTAGTTGTTGAGATACCGCTGAACTTTCCGGGGATTCTTTGACGTGATATCGGCGCGGCAGAGCTTCATCAAGTCGTCGATCTCTTCACCTGCTTCAAACAACAGACGACGTATCGCCGAATCGGTAACGTCTTCATCGACAAGCGCCATCGGGCGGAGGTGCAGCCGTACGAGTTTTTCTACATACGGCACCCGGTCAAGCGGAAGTTTGAAGCGCGTGAACAGATGTTTTACCATCCGTGCGCCCAGTTCTTCATGACCGTGAAATGTCCAGCCCTGCTGGGGATGGTATGCTTTTGTTTTGGGTTTCGCAATATCGTGCAGTAGTGCAGCGATGCGTAAATTTACTTTGTCCGTTTGTTCCGAAATATTATCGAGTACCTGCAGCGTGTGATGAAACACATCTTTGTGGTGATGTTCGTAACGTTGATCTACGCCGGCAAGCGCCTCAAACTCGGGAAAGATTATCTCCAGCAAGCCGGTTTCTTTCAGAAGAATAAAACCCGTTGACGGTTTATCTGCCTGAATTATCTTGAGCAGTTCATCGGTAATGCGTTCCTGAGATACGATGGAGATACGTTCTTTATTGTTCTTTATGCCCTGTAGAGTATCTTTGTGGATTGAAAAATTAAGACGGGTTGCAAATCGTATCGCACGCATCATTCGCAGCGGATCGTCATCGAATGTCTCGTCCGGATCGAGCGGAGTGCGTATTAATTTTTTTTTAAGATCAGCCCTGCCTTTAAGGGGATCGAGAAGTGTGCCGTACTCCGATGGATGCATTGCAACAGCGATTGCATTTATGGTGAAATCCCGTCGTGAAAGATCGTCGCGAACGGTTGCCGGCTGCACACTCGGTTTGCGCGAACGCTCGTGATACTTTTCTTTCCTTGCACCGACAAATTCTATAGTGCGATCTTCCAGCTTGACCATTGCCGTACCAAATTTCTGATACACGACGACGTTTTTAACCTGCATCTTTTCGGCAAAAGCTTTCGCGACGGATATACCATCACCGGCTGCCATAACGTCGATATCTTTTACGGTCCGTTTCAGCAGCAGATCGCGTACGTATCCGCCGACGATATAGAGTGGAATGTCTAATTCCTCAGATAGTTCGGAAAGTATGGGAATAACCGGGTCTTCGGGAAGCGGTAATGTTGTATTGCGTTTTACCACGGCACTGTTTGTCCCTTTATTTTCTCCAATATTTCGAGCGCTACCTCCAGCGCTTTTTTCCCCTCATGTGCGGTCACGAGCGGGGATGTACCGTTCCGGACAGCATCGACAAACCTGGCAAGCTCATATTCGAGTGCATTGATATCCGGTACTTCCGGTCGTTGATATACGATCTTTTTCTTCTGCTGACCGGTTCCGATCTCGCCGAGCATCATTGTTAGTTCGGGTATTTCGGCACCGTCGCTGAACAACCGGTACACTTCTGCAAGTCCCTGCAGAAAATCAATCGTGATATACGTATCACGCTGGAAGATACGCATTTTGCGCATTTTCTTCTGCGATATCCTGCTTGCGGTAATATTTGCTACCGCACCATTTTCAAACTGAATACGTGTGTTTGCAATATCGATCGAGTCCGATACGATGGCAACACCGTTTGCATCGATCTGTTTAACCGGTGAGTTAATCAAGCTGAGGATGATATCGAGATCGTGTATCATAAGATCGAGCACGACAGCCACGTCGGTGCCGCGCGGATTGAATTGGGCAAGGCGATGCGATTCAATGAACATCGGGTTCAGTTCGATCGATTTTAACGACATGAGTGCCGGGTTAAAGCGTTCAATATGACCGACCTGGACGATCCGGTTTTTCTCCCGTGCGAGTTTTATCAGCGCTTCAGCGGATTGAACATCCGATGTTATCGGTTTTTCGATAAAGACATGTTTGCCTTTGTTCAACGCCTGCGACGCTGTATCGTAGTGGTTGCTTGTGGGCGTCACAACGCTAACCGCCTCAACTTCGTTAAGCAGAGTGTCGGCATCGGGAAATGCCGTGACTCCAAATCGGTCTGCAACTTCCTTCGCCCGTACGGGATCGATATCGTAGATACCTATGAAATCCGCCGACGGGATCAAATCATACATTTTAGCGTGCAGGTTGCCGAGGTGACCGACCCCGATCACACCCACTTTTGTTTTTGCTTTATTGTTCATGTTATGTTTCGCTCTCGTTTATAGTAATTTTAATGAGTTTGTAAATCCATTGACGAAATTCTTCAATTGTAAAAAATCGATATTGTGTTTCATGTTTAATAACCCGGTTATATCCGAATGAATCCCACAATACAATTGCAATGTCAACTCCTGCTTCACGCGATGCATTCACATCGGCAACCGAATCGCCAATCATAAGTGCATCTTCTGCCGCGATATTCATTTCATGTAATGCCCGTTGTATACCCTCACCCGCCGGCTTATGCCTTTTTACGTCATTCCCAGATACAACCGCTGCAAAGTAATCGTTCAAGCCAAATTTTTCAAGAGTTATCTCCGTTGATACGCGACCTTTTCCGGTGAACAACCCGAGAGATATGTCTGCGGCGTTAAGTGTGAGTAACACTTCACGGATCCCGTCGTGCAATTCTGCTTTTGTGTTGTGATGTTCTCTGTAGTAATTATAGAAATCCCGCATTGCGTTTTCAAAATCGAATTTGTCAACTAGTTTTTGTATTGCAATATCCTCGGGAGGTCCGAACATGGCGGTAATTTCTTCGGGTGAGTATGTACGGTTTAAATATTTATCCGTTACGTGATTGAAAGTATCAAATACAAGCTGGTTGGTCCGGGTGAGAGTCCCGTCCATATCAAAAATGATGCCTCGGTATGGCTTGATTGCAGACTGATTAAGCGACATGAAACTCTAATGTTTGCATTGTTTGGAAAGATAAAACAAACAATCAATATACAAATATTTAAAAATCATTCCAAATTAAGGCATTCATGGTATTTTTAAGAAATGTGCATCAGGGTATTGACATTAAAATAAACATACCGTATTTTTATACACCATAATTAATAATGGTATATATCTATGGCAAAAGAGAACCGTTTGACATCTGCACAGCAGCGTGTTTACAACTGGATTGTCGACTACATTAAGCGAATGAATATGTCGCCAACCCTTGCGGAAATTGCCGAAGGGTTGGGCTACCGGCACGTTTCGAGTATGATTGTACACCTCACTGCGCTTACAAAAAAGGGATTTATCAAACGTCATCCGAATATCGCACGAGGCATTGAGTTGATTCGTCATAAAGTGAATACAATCCCGATTTACGGTTTTGTTCCTGCGGGGGTTCCGTTCCTTTCGGATGAGAACATAGTCGATAACTTCGAACTGCGGCGATATATTTCCGCCCCAGCAAACGTTTTCGGTCTATACGTCAGGGGAGACAGCATGCGCGATGCCGCATTATATGAAGGAGATCTTTTGTTTGTCGATCCGACAAAAGAACCTCAAAACGGCGAGATAATTGTTGCGATGGTGAACGGCGACCCAACAGTGAAACGATATTACCGTGAAAACGGAACGATTACATTAAAGCCTGAAAATACCAGGTATGCACCTATTATTGTTAACGCTCATTCGGAACAATTCAGATGCATCGGTACGGTTATCGGACTCATCCGTCGCATCGACAAACGGCGCATCGATCAGATCTTAGCTGTATAACTCCCCGGATCGTTCCCCCAACAAATATACATTTTTTCGCTTTTCTTGAAATTCATACTATTTACTCGTACATTGATTATTGTAGTAATAGGTCGAATAATAATAAATTGTTGCAAGCCACCGGGGGTGGTTTCTCTCAAGATGACCATGTATGAATCAATCGAATTTGTCAGCCAATGAACGTGTACGACGAATAAGCGAACTGTTAAAAACCGCTGATCGACATGTATTAGCGGGTGAATTTGATAAAGCACAAGAACAGGTTGATCTGGTATTTCAGCTCGACCCCGATAATATTTACGCAAAAGCATATCTTAAACGCATAGAGGTTTTTAAGGATAAACAGGTCGGGGGAATAGAACAATACCAGGAAGCAAAAGCTACGCCTACGGAGCCCGAAGACGAGTTACCACCCGAACAAAATTCAACCGGGCCACAAACACCGACGGAAGAAAAACAAAAAGAACAAAACATCGATGATGAGCATGTTCAACGGCAGGCATCGACACAAAAACTCAGCCCCGAAGAAGAACGTAGAATTATCGAGGCAATAGTTTCGAGTGAAGCGGATTTACTTGAGAGTCCCAAAGATGACAATAATCGGATACACCCGCCCGATTCTGCACCGGTAGAGAAAGATCCCGAGATTCTTAAACAAGAAGAGAATGAAAGAGAGTACCGCCAAGCACTCGAGGCACTTTGGAAAGAAGGATCGGTCTCTGAAAGTAACCGCCAGAACCTTGAGAATCTCCGATCGGCACTCGATATCTCAGATGAACGTCATAATGAATTAGAACGATCTGTAAAACTAACAGCGTATGTTAATGCTGTTAAAGAAGCATGGCAGGATGGTCTTATCACCCCCACAAGCGCTGCGGCGCTTGATGAGTTACGTGAACGTTACAACATGAGTATTGACGAACACCTCATGATCGAATCGCGTATTATGTATGAGCTGCACGGCATGAGGGTGAAGGGGGTGGTTATGGTGATAGATGACGATGTTGAATTAGTTAAGATAATAAAATTAATACTACGTGAAGAGGGATATGCGCCGTTTTCCGCACATAGTCCGGAGCATGGTCTACAGATACTCGAACGAACGACGCCCGATCTTATTCTACTTGACGTCACATTCCCAAAACCGTCGGTAAGCGGGTTCACAACGTACGAACAGATCCGGAAGCGACCCAATCTTCGATTTGTACCGGTTATATTTCTGAGCGGACTTGATGAAGAGCATATTGTACAGGTTGGGAAAAAATTAGGCGCTGATGATTACATTACCAAACCATGTTCGGAAAAAATGCTTGTATCGACTATCGAGGGAAAGATTAAACGTTACAAAGAAATGCGTAAGATATTTGAGCAAAAAGGTGACGGCTGACCGGTGAGAAGGGAAAGGTGCACACCTATAATCACGAGAACAGTATCAATGAAACGGAAACTATCATGTCAGTCATATTTAGTAGACAATGCGAATACGCCCTGCAGGCCGTCTTGTATATTACTGCAAAAGGGAGTAACAGATATACCGATATAAAAGAGATATCCCATAAACTGAATATACCGCATCACTTCCTTGCGAAGATACTCCAAAATCTGTCAAAGAGCGGTTTATTGAGATCGCAAAAAGGGCCGAGTGGCGGCTTCGCACTCGAGGTTGATCCGGACAAAATGACCCTCTATCAGATTGTCGAGGCGGTTGACGGTGACGGATTCATAACGAAATGTGTCCTCGGCTTACCGGACTGCGGCGGCGATAATCCATGTCCGGTACATAACCAATGGGGTAAACTTCGCGATGATATTTATACGATGCTTGCGGGAAAAACTATCGGGAAAATGGTAGAAGAG
>PWJF01000326.1 GCA_003560935.1 Ignavibacteriales bacterium | reverse complement strand
TTTCGGATGTACCCTCCAAAATTAAGACACTTCTTAGCGATGAGGATGCCAGCCGGACTCCCTGGCGGAATATACGTCCGTCTTTAACGGACGTAATGAAATCCTGCAGGGTTTTCCTCTCGAATAGAAGCAGGTCATCAACACGGTAATCGCCTAATTGAAGAGCTCGGGTAACGACGGTTACGTCCTCTTGAGCACAGAGTGCCTCGATTACTCCGCTGTTTTTCTCGCGATGGTCTGCGATGATATCGATCGATGCCGACCGGATTTCCATTGTCAGTTTACTCAGATTGTTGTTATGTTATATCGTGCTTTTTATAATCTTCTGTTGATATAATAAATATATTGTGTACTTTCAAGTAATGTTGATGAGCTCGATCGAACAGTAAGTAAGATAAATATAATATATCTTACTATTGTTGTTTGTTGGAATTATATTTATATTATTACGTATTTAATTATAGGAGATATATGGAAACTGTTGCAACATCAAAAGGGCAAGTCGTAATACCCGCTAAACTGAGGAAGAAATTCGATATCAAAGAGGGGACTCGATTTCAAATCGAGGTCGATGAAAAGGGCCGTCGCATCATACTCAAACCGATTACACGGGAGTATATTCACAGCTTGCGGGGAAAATTGAAGGGAAAAGGATTGATGAAATCTCTCAGGGAAGAGAAACAGCGTGAGCGGGAGCAATAATGGCAGCAAAACCGCGGATGTTTGTTTTTGATAGCTGGGCAATCATCGCTTATTTCGAAGATGAGCCGGCCGGACAAAAGATAGAAGAAATTATTATCGATGCCAACGAACGCGAAATTCCTATGTGGATGAGCGTTGTCAATGCCGGAGAAGTGTGGTATATCGTTGCACGGCAGACATCACCTTCGGAAGCAGAATCGACAATAGCAGAACTTCGTTCACTTGGCATACAACTTGATAATCCTGATTGGAAAGCTACACGACAGGCAGCAGCGTTCAAATCAAAACACAAAATGTCATACGCCGATGCTTTTGCAGCCGCTCTATCTATGCAGAAGAATGCACACCTTGTAACCGGCGACAATGAGTTTAAACAAGTTGAAAAAGAGATGAAGATATTGTGGGTTTGATAACATGGTGGGGAACTAATCCCCTGCATATCCATCAAGTCTATCTATGCCATAAAATGATCACAAGATCTTCCGTTACCGACACTCTCTATTAATAAAGTACTTACCATGAATATTCCAACATTTGAAGACATACTCGACGCACGGGAACGGATACGTCCGTTTCTTCGCGAAACTCCTCTCCATTCTTACCCGGCTGTGAATAAATTACTCGGTACGGAAGTGTACATCAAGCATGAGAATTACCAGCCCGTCGGGGCATTCAAAGTACGGGGCGGTATTAACCTGATGTCTCAACTATCGGATGAAGAAAAATCCCGCGGTGTCATTGCGGTTTCGACAGGGAACCATGGACAATCGATTGCATATGCATCGCGTTTGTTCGGAGTCAAAGCGAGAATTGTCGTACCGGAGGGAGCCAATCCCGGGAAAGTTGCCGCAATACAGGGAATGGGCGCCGAGGTAATTTTTCACGGAAAGAATTTTGATGAAGCGCTGCTCCACTGCGAAAAAATGATAGAAACGGAAGGATTCCGCTATGTTCATGCAGGAGATGAACCGCACCTGATCGCCGGTGTGGGAACGTATACGCTTGAAATATTGGAAGAAGTTCCCGACATCGATATCATTTTTATCCCGGTTGGCGGTGGAAGCGGTTCGGCAGGTGCGTGTATCGCAGTACGGGGACTGAATGCGAAAACCGGAATAATCGGCGTACAGTCGGAGGCGTCGCCGGCTGCATATAAAAGCTGGAAAGAAGGCAAACCCGTCGAAGCTCCGAATAACACGATTGCCGAAGGTCTCGCAACGGGTTCCGGCTTCTCACTTCCACAGAAAATTCTCCGCGAGCATCTTGCCGGCTTTATGCTTGTAAGCGACGAAGACATCATGCAGGCAATGGTATGGATGATCGAACATGCCCATACGCTCGCCGAAGCAGCCGGCGCCGCTCCGCTCTCGGCAGCATATAAAATTAGAGATAAACTTCAAGGGAAAAGGATCGCCCTTATCTGTTCGGGAGGTAATGTTTCAATAGACCAATTACGAAGAGCACTGCAAATCTGATTATTGATATCTTCACTGCCGTGCTACTGTCGGTATGTACAGCAATTACAACGGCGGGATTTCGCGAGACTATTTTCATCGTGATTTTTTTATCATTATATTCCTGTTATGAACTCCCTTAAACTCAGAAATGTACTTGTGCATGAATACGATTTCGATGAAGACTACGAGAAGTTTTATACATCGGCAAAAGAGAGCATACCGGCGTATAAAGAATATGTGCGGATAATGTTTAAGTATGTGAAGGAGAATATTAAATCCTAAATCATAACGCGGCGAAGCCACAAAAACTCGAAAACACGAAAGAATAAATTATTATTTCACCCCCTTGACTATAACTATACGTATACGTATATTCTAAGTAATATATACGTATAGGAATAGTAATGACTGACCCCATTTATACCGAAATCGATCTCATGAAACGGTGCGATTTGACTGAAGAACAGTTCACCGAATTTCGCAAATACGATCTCGTTTCGCCGATCATGAATAACGATGCTGGAACCGAATTATACCCCCACCATACACTTGAGGTTTTGCAAAAGATCAAGCAGCTCAAATCCATGGGTTATGAACTCGAGGAGATACGAAAAATCGTTAAGAAAGTCGGATTGCCCGTACCTAAAAAACAAAAGAAAAAGGACGATAGTAAAATCTATCTCACCGTCGGAGAGCTTGCCGAAAAGATCGGCGTGAACGCCCGGACGATAAAGCACTGGGAGGACAAGGGCATCATATTCCCCGATGCACGGAGCGAGGGTGGATTCAGGTTGTATCAGGAGATCTATATCTTTTTCGGCAAACTTATTCTCGACTTACAGATGTTCGGTTATACACTGGACAAAATCAAAACGGTATCGGATATGTTCCGCGATTTCGTGACGATCGGCAATAAACCGGACACCTACCCTCCCGCCGAAAGTCGTAAAAAGCTGAAAGATATGCAGCAGCAGATAGAGCAGCTTACCGTGAAAATGACCGCCCTGAAAGATGGGATCGACCGCTGGGAAGATTTACTGAAGAAAAAGAAAAAAGAAATAAACTCCCTCATCAACAAAAAGCAAAAGAAAAAATAGTTGGATTATTTTCAGACATACAATCTGCTCAAAAGTACTTATAACCTAAATGATTGCGAGATCGGTGTACCGGAATCCGATATTGTAATCCACAATATCCCGTTTACTTCCGAACCAATCCCCAACGAAGCGGAAACATCTGCGCTGCGTTTCGACAAAAAGATCTTTAATGCACTGCTGAAATATTATCTGCGCTTCAATACATATTCGAACGATTATCTCTTCCACAGTCTCAATGAACGGGATGAAAATATCGGAGAAAATAATTCATTCACCTATATTCTCATGAAGAAGAAATCGGCCGAGAAATCGAACTCGTTCATTTTCCTTTTTCATGGATTGAACGAACGAAGCTGGGAAAAATATCTGCCCTGGGCATTCGATCTCGTTAAAAACACAGGTAAACCCGTACTGCTCTTCCCGCTCGCATTTCATATGAACCGTGACCCGCGTTTCTGGAGCGATCCCCGGCTTATGAAGGAAGTATCGAGCGAACGAATGCGGTTGTTTCCTGATCTGCAGCTCTCGTCATTCGCAAATGCGGCTCTGAGCATCCGGCTTCAGTTCTCCCCGAGCCGCTTCCTGCTCTCAGGAGTACAGACATTCAACGATATCGTCCGGTTTATGAAGAGCGTCCGTCAGGGAGATCATCCGCATTTTCATAAACATGCCACGGCCGATATATTCGGATACTCCATCGGCGCGTTCTTTTCGGAGATATTGATGATGAGCAATCCCGGCGGTCTCTTCGACGGATCGAAAATGTTTCTATTCTGCGGCGGTCCGACGCTCGATCTGATGAATCCGGTCTCAAAAGCGATCATCGATAGCGAAACGGCGCTCGCACTGAAGAATTTTTACATCGATACGAATGGGGCCGACTTCTTGAAAGATGAGATGATCTCAGCCGTTTTAGATAAATTTGAAGAAGGGGGAAAAGTTTTTAAAAGCATGCTCTCGTACCGGAAGTTGAAATCGTACCGGGCGGAAAAATTTAAAAAATTCCAACACAGATCCATGATTGTGGCGCTTCAAAAGGATGCCGTCATGCGGCCCGATGCCGTGAAGGAGTCTTTACCGTCTTGTTTTCACCGTAGAATCAAAACCGACGATTTCCCGTATGCGTATTCGCACGAGAATCCGTTCCCTGTGAACAACAGTATTAAAGAACCGGTTAATGTAAGTTTTCGTAAGATATTCGATACTGCGGAGGTGTTTTTGCCGTAATATTGGAAAATTCTTCCGATCCTAAAAAATATGGTCAGATCGTGTCGTACACGTTGGGATTAAGGAACGGAAGAGGAGTGTCACCTCATTTTTCGATCAGATCATTCGGTGAGTACAGGTTAATTTTATGAACCTTAGAAAAATTATTATCTGCACTTGCAATTGTATGAATTCTTAAGCGTTCCCCCACTGCAATCAGGAGAGCATCGTTTGTTAGTAATCCAGTCTCTTGTTGTATGCGCATGCCAACAATAAAATCTAATTTTTCAAGTGTTTCGAAGCGTACCCCAATTGCAAGTATGCTATTTATCGCCTGCTTGTATCGATAAAGTATTTTAATGCGCCCTGGTTTTTCTGCAAGCTTTTTTGCAGGATTCGAACCGCTTATCCATTCATTTTCTATCGCCTCAGCAATCATTAAACGGTGCATTACTTCGGCCAGCAAATGTGAGGTAATAACACCTAAGATTTCTCCCGCAGCACATCGATTCAACAGTTTCATACATTGCTTGGATACACCCCGTATTGCATAAATGAAAATATTGGCATCGATCAGAACTATTTCTCCTTTTGGAATACGATTGAGCATCATTGGTCGTAGTAATCCTCATCCATTATCTCTTTCCAATCTTCAGTGGGTATGTTAAAACGGACTGAAAACAGATTTTCGAGCGCTCTCATACGCAACCTCTTGTCCATCTCATCAGATTGCTCATATCTGAGTATGGCGTCATGAAGTATATCACTGATTGATTTACTTTCCTTCGCTGCTCGCAGTTTGAGTCTTTTGTATACATCGGCATCTAAAATTGTCCCGACTTTTATTTTATTAGACTTTTTCTTATGCATTTTTATCGAAATGATTTATTTATGTTCTAAATAATATAATAAGTAGAAATAAAAAAATCAAGAATAATTCTTTATTTCAAGAATAATTCTTGAAATAAAGAATTATTTAAAAAATTGAGATTAAATCATCACCTCCCCAAATATATCCCCTCACCCACCCCGATCGGCAGATTAAATCCATACCATATAAACAATAGTATAACCCACATGATGAACAAGATAACCGAATACGGAATCAACAGCAACACGACCGTTCCTATTCCCGCCCGTTTGTCGTATTTGTGGATCCACCCGAGCAGCAGCGGGAAATAAACGTACAGCGGACTGACGCAGTTTGTGATCGAATCGCCGACGCGGTACATCAACTGCACGAACGCCGGACTATAATCGAGCTGCGCGAGCATCGGCACGAAGATCGGAGCAAAGATCGCCCACTTGGCCGAGCCGCTTCCCATAAATATATTCACAAACGCAACGATGATCATATACATCGTAAAAAGGAGCGGTCCCGTTAAACCGGTCGCCTGGAGAAACTCCGCACCACGGATTGCAAGGATCGTATCCATTCGACTCCAGCTGAATAGCTCTATAAACTGCGCTACGACAAGCATCAATACAATATAGCCAGCCAATTCCCGCATACCGTGTTCCATCGCCCGCAGCGCATCGTCCGGTTGCTTCATTGTTCCGACTATTCTCCCATAGACATATCCCGGCAGCGCAAAGAAGAAAAACAGAATCGGAATCAATCCCCGGAGAAACGGCGAGGGCACTATCGAACCGGTTACCGGGTCGCGCAATATGCCGTTTGACGGTACAACGAGTACCGCGATCAACGCGACATATATCAACATCGTTACTCCCGCCCATCGCAGGCCTTTTCGTTCCGTATCGCTCAGTCCCCGCAG
>PWJF01000443.1 GCA_003560935.1 Ignavibacteriales bacterium | reverse complement strand
TTGGTGAGGGTCATATCCGACGTTATATCCCCCTGGACAATGACGACATCATCGCCGACAAATTGTGCAAACAGAGAACTTCCGTAAAGAATCGATCCGATGAGGATGGGAAGGAGGGTTCGGTAGATTTGTTGCATAGTACTGCCTTTCTAGTGAATTGTTAATGGTTATTTGTTATTTGTTAATTGTTAGTAGGAGTTTCACGATTAAAACTTATAAGAGATACCAAGGGAATATGAACTCCCGCGTCTGTTACCGCGTATTTTTAGATCATCCTGCATAAACACCTGTTCTTTTGCGAGTATATCTTTCGCCGTTAATTTCACATCGAATGATCCGAGCACCCGCTGAGTTATCACGACGTCTATCAGATCGCGTGGAAGCTCGACCAGTTCTCCCGCAAATGCGGTTGAGATCTCCATGACGCGCTTACCGAAACGGTTATATAATATGTTGACCGATGTTCCCCGATCCGGATTATCGTAACTTAATCCGAGATTAATAACGTACTGCGACTGTCCCTGCAGCGGTCTGCCTCTGCGGCTCAATGTCGTTTCTGTCGCTTTGATATCGACTTCGGATTTAATCCATGCATAGTTTCCTCGAATACTAAAATCCGATAATGCCGAAGCGATATGCCGGAAAGACATTCGCCCTTCTAATTCAAAGCCATAGTTTTTTGCATTATCGGCGTTCATAAACGTACGTTCGGCATTCAGCGATACTCCCGATATAATGACCTGTTCGATTGCATCGGTTATGTCTTTATAGAATAAACTTGCCGAAAGCATCTCGTCCAAACCGGGGAATGTCTCGAAACGGATATCATAATTTTTGATGCTTGCAGGGCGCAGTTCCATATTGCCGCGGACAGAGGTCTGCGTACTGAAATCGAAATACATGAAGTTAGATATCTCTCGTAGTTCAGGACGGTTGACGGTTTCGGTATACGCAAGCCGCAGATTACTTATCGGTGTGACCTTATACACCAAGTTTACCGAGGGGAGGATATTGACTTTGATGCGCTCGATATGGATTTCCTCGGTGGCATTCAGGTTCATCGTAAGTACTCCCTGACGGGATTCTTCCCAACGTGCACCGGCGATGAGTCTGAAATGTTGATTCAACACTACAAACGGAATATCGATCATCGTATACGCAGCACCGACAGATTGAAACGCCGTATAGTTATTGCCGCCGTTACGATATTCATCGATCGAGAAACCGTTCTGTCTGAAATTCTCCGCCATAAAGATCGAATCGATCGGTAGATGGTAGAGATGTGGATCGGTGAAGCCGTTTCCCCGTGCATTGATAATGATTCCGATCAGGCGTGAAGTAAAATCGCGGTCGGTATCCTCGAATGATCCCCCGAACTTTATCTGCGAACTTCGAACGGGGAGCGTGAAATCCGCGCCGTATGCATTGGATTTGTCTTTCAGATTTGAATAAAAACGTCCGCCGTTCTTTAAGTTTGCCTGAAAACCGAGTACGGCATAGTACGGATCGTCTTCACGCGCTCCGAAGGAACGGGCATATATAATCCGGCGGTAATCCGGTTCGTTCCGGTCCGATATCGAATGAGAAATGCGCCAATGTAATTGTAAACTGCCGATTCCTTTGAAGTAATGCTCACCGCCGAGTTGCCCTGAATAGACTGACCGGGATACGAAACGCAATCCGGTATGGATCAGATCCGCGCTGATATCGGTAAACTGTGGTCCCTGCAATATTGTAACGTCGTCGTCGGCAGAGCGCGTATAGGTATTTTTTATACTGAGCCTATGATAATTTGAGAGTTTATAACTGAAATTAAACATCCCTCCCCAGAGAATGGAATAACGGGATTGCGATCCCTTATATAAAAAGCGAGGCTCACCGCTTGATTCAAATTCGTTTCGTTCCAGTTCGATTGTTTCAAACCCGCTGCGATATGAGAGTGAGGTCACAAAACCAAAATCCTGACCGAGCAGACGCGTGCCGTCGCCGAGCGAGATTGAATAGCTGCTGCTCAACGGCGCTTTACGCGAAACGGGTCCCCATGAGTTCGGAAATTGTTGTGCAATTGCGAGCCGCTCTTCGGGGGTGATCTCATTGCTGCTAACGTTTTCCGGAAGGCCGGCCGGAAGTCCCCGGATGCCGTCGTCTACGCCGAGATAGTCGGTCGATCCGCCGCGGTATGAGTTAAAAGCATTAAACGTACTCACGCTGTTGTAGGATGCAGAGCCGCTTACCGTGACGATCAAATCGGAAGGGAAGTCGATCGTGTTCATTCTCACGAGCCCTCCTGCAAAATCGCCGGGAAGATCGGGCGTAAATGATTTCGATATGATGGTATTCTCGAGCAGGTTTGCCGGCACCATATCGAATGCGAACGCTTTTCGGTCGGGCTCGGTGCTTGCAAGCGTCCCGCCGTTGAGCGTCGCTTTGCTGTAGCGTTCGCTGATACCGCGGACGAAAACGAACTTGTTATCCACGATCGAAAGTCAGGTTACTCTCCGGAGCGCATCGCTTGATGTTGCATCGGGAGTGCGTTTAATCTGCTCTGCACTGATCCCGTCGCTTATCTGCGCAGAACGGTGCTGCAACCGAAGCAGCGCCGCTTCGTATGATAAGACTGCACGACCTTCCACGACTACCTCCTCAGTCTGAATCGCCTCCGGGATTAATATGCCGTTTACCGTTACGGTTTTGCCGGATTCAACGACAACATCGGTTACGAGCATTCTGGCGTAGGAAACGGCAGATACGACAACGGTGTATGACCCGGGTTCGACATTCTGAATGAGAAATCGCCCCTCGATATCGGCAGCGGCACCGCGATATGTTCCTTCAATAATTACATTCGCCCCGATAACGGGTGAACCGGTTTCCGAATCGACCACGATGCCGGATATGTGTCCGCTCGACGGTGCCTGAGCGTTTACATTCGCGGTGAAACAGATGTACCCAAATGTAAATAACACAAACAGTACACGAATTAAGTAACGGTTTGTAAAGAATTGCATTGTAGCAGGATCCTCTAGTTGATTTAGATAACGGGAACATACTTCATCATATTGGTTACTAACAAGCCAAAAGGCGACCATAAAAGCTTTTCTGCGAACGGCCAAATGAAAGCTCCCGGATACAATATAGCAGGATTTATTACGTGGGAATTACAGGAGTGTTAAGGAATTGTGAAATAAAAAAAGCGCATAGCCCTTGTAAACGATGCGGTTTAATTATTACCAACGATAAAGAGTGCATATTTGAATCTCTGACGTTTTTCGCATTGCCCGCTCCAAGTATTATCTATGTCGATATTAGACAAGGAAGTTAATGGTTAATTGTTATCCGTTAATAGTTACCGCATCCCAGCAAATAATAAACCGATGTTGATCTTATCAACCAATAACCATTAACTATACAGAACACGATGAGACGGGCATTTGCAGAACACCTGAACGAGCTGAAACAGGATCTCTTCACGACGGGTGAGATGGTTACCATAGTGATCAAACCATCCATCAAAGCGCGTTGGGAACGGAATGTGGAGGAAGCGAAGAGAATCAATAACGACGATACGTATATCAACGAAACACGGTAGGAAATTGATGAGAAGTGTATCAATCTTATAGCAACACAACAGCCCGTTATTAAAGATTTATACGAGCTTATCACGATCATGATCGAAGACCCGAGAACGATAACCCGGTCTACCTATTTAATATGGGTCTCACACAATCTCGAGCGTATCGCGGACCGTGTTACGAATATATGCGAGCGCATCATATTTCTGGTGACGGGAGAGATAGTGGAGAATGTGTCTAATCATTGATCTTGTACGGAAAATCAGCGTTCTGCGCGCCCCCAATCGTTTTGTTTCTCAAGTCCTTGTTAGATACTATTTCCGCTGTAGTTATACATCTTCATGGTACCCGAGTCTCATTTCTTCTTCGGCTGCCGTACAAAGATCGGGATCAATCCCATTCTTTGATAGAACCCCTGGGATTTTGGAAATACACCTTCTCGAGCAGTACGCACATCCTCGACGGTATAAAACGCTTTAGGATTGAATGATTTTATTATATCGACAACCCGCTCGAATTGTTCACGCTGGATTACGCAGAATATTATTTTCACTTTTCCAGCGGTTCCCTGTGCATCTATATGCGTGACACCGTAACCCAAATCCTTAAGCTTATCGATCAGCGCTTGCGTTTCGACTGCCGTGATAACGCGCACTATCAGTTTTCCGACTGCAAGGCGCTCCTCGATCATGAGTCCTAAATAATTACCGAGCGCAAATCCCGCCGCCCATCCGATGTATGCCGGTACGTTCGTGACATTCTGTATGATCTGACTAATTGCGATAAGCCAGATAAGCGATTCGAAGAAACCGAGTCCGGCGGCGAATACCTTTTCTCCCTTCATCAAATACACGATGCGAAGCGTTGAAAACGATACGTCGATGATACGTGCCGCCATGATAAGCAGCGGGATCACGACGAGTACGACATACGGGGATTCTATGTTAAACATGTTCCGATTCCTGTCTTTATGATGTGGTGGAATAATATATTGTTTGTGCGATGCACCTGCTGTAAGATGTAGTCCGCCTTCAAGGTGGACTACATCTTAGATGTCGCGGGCAAGTGCGTCGCACATGTGCAGTATGAACGCATACTCTAACGCGAGATCCTTCAGATAGTCGTAGCGGCCGGATGCTCCGCCGTGACCGGCCCCCATATCGGTTTTTAATAAAAGAACATTGTTGTCGGTTTTTGTGACGCGTAATTTCGCCGTCCATTTTGCCGGCTCCCAGTATTGCACACGGGGATCGTTCAATCCCGCAAGTGCGAGTATATGCGGATACTCCCGGGCAGTCACGTTATCATATGGCGAATATGATTTTATGTAATCGTAACACTCTTTATCGTTCGGATTACCCCACTCGTCGTATTCGATAACGGTGAGCGGTATCGACGGGTCGAGCATGGTTGTCAATACATCCAAGAACGGAACGTTCGCAACTGCAGCGCGGCAAATATCGGGACGCATATTGAGCACCGCACCTATTAACAAGCCACCGGCGCTTCCGCCGTATATAGCCAATCGATCCGGCGACGTGTATTTCTCGTCAAAGAGGAATTCGGCGCAAGCAATGAAATCGGTGAACGTATTTTTCTTTTTTAACAACTTCCCGTCTTCGTACCACTGCCGTCCCATTTCACCGCCGCCGCGGATGTGCGCTATCCCGATAATAAATCCGCGGTCGAGCAAACTCAACCGGTTCGATGAAAAATTCACGTCCTGGCTGATGCCGTATGCACCGTATCCGAATAAGACCATAGGGTTGTTTCCGTAACGCTGCATCCCTTTTTTGTAGACGAGCGAGACGGGAATACGGACACCGTCGCGTGCCGCTGCAAACACCCGTTCCGATTCATACTCGTCCGGGTTATAACCGCCCAGTACTTCCGTCTGTTTTTTTAGTTCTCTTTCGCGGGTGTTCATGTTGTAATCATATACGCTCATCGGGGTGATGAACGAGGTATACTGAAAACGGAGCATCCCGGTTTTATATTCCGGATTATCGGACGGTATGACATTATATACCGGTTCCGGAAATTCGACATCGTGAATCTCATCGCTGCGGAAGTGCCGGAGTCTGACGTTCTTTAAACCGTTCCTCCGTTCATAGATCACCATGTGATCGCGGAAAATATCGATACCGTCTAACTTGATGTCTGTACGATGAGGAATGATTTCCTTCCAGTGCTGTTTATCCGGAGTGCTTACCGGCGTCGCCATCAGTTTGAAGTTTTTGGCAGTTTCGTTCGTGACGATGTAGAAGGTGTCCTCATGATGATCGAGCGTATATTCGATTCCCTCTGTACGGGGTTGAAAAACGGTAAACGAATTGGCGGTTTTGTCCGCGTCAACATACCGGACTTCGGATGTCGTGATGTTTTCACAGCTGATCAGGATATATTTATCGCTACGTGTTTTATGGAGCCAGATGAAATAGCTTGCATCGGTTTCGTGATGTATTAATTCGTCGTTTGCCGGATCGGTGTCGATTACGTGACGGTATACTTTGTGCGGGCGCTTCGATTCATCGAGACGCGTATAGAAAACGGTCCGGTTGTCGTTCGCCCATTCGAGCGAGTAATGCGTGCCGGGTATCGGTGTGCCGATGAGTTCATCGTTCGCTGTGTTTTTGATGTATAACGTGTAGGATTCCGAGCCGTCTATATCGATAGAATATGCCAGATATT
>PWJF01000483.1 GCA_003560935.1 Ignavibacteriales bacterium | reverse complement strand
TGCATTGTTCACGGCACATACCGCAACCGAGATATTGGCTTCACTCAGACTTGCCGATGAATTCGGTTTTAACCTCGTACTCGACGGGACATCAGAAGCGTATCTCGTGATCGATGAAATAAAAGCGGCTGGTGTGCCGGTTATCATTCACCCGACGATGATACGTACATTCGGCGACGCGCAAAATGCTTCTTTCGAAACTGCGGCAAAATTACATGAAGCTGGTATTCATGTGGTTTTTCAGAGCGGATACGAAAGTTATGTTCCCAAGACGCGTGTTGTACATTATGAAGCCGCAATAGCCGTTGCAAACGGTTTACCGTTTGAGCAAGGACTCGCCTCCGTTACCATAGATTCGGCGCGGCTGCTCGGCATCGATAACCGCGTCGGATCGCTTGAAGCGGGAAAGGATGCGGACGTAGTTATATTTAACGGCGATCCGTTTGAATATTTGACCAATGTGGATTCGGTGATTGTAAATGGGGAAGTGGTGAAGTAGATGTGCAGCGCACATCCGGTCACTTAAATATCCTCGATATAAACGACCTTACCGACCTGAAGAACGACCGGTGCTGATCGCATTCTTTCGGGAGGTGGTTTTCGAACATGACTTCGTCGATTTGATCCGGACATCCGTAGGTTACAAGCAGTCTCGTATCCGCACATATCGAGACCCGCCTCACGCCCGACGGCATTTCGAATTCCCTGGTTTCCATACCGAGTACATTGTCGTCGTACACGGATTTCATGAACTGCGCCCAGATCGGTAACGCGCTCCGCGCTCCCTGACCGTCTGCGCCGCCGAGAGTGATACGTCTGTCGTCGAATCCGACCCAGACGCCGGCCACGATGTCAGGCGTGTAACCGATGAACCAGCCGTCCGCATAACCCTGTGTCGTACCGGTTTTACCCGCCGCCGGGAAATCGATAAATTCGTTGGCCCACATGCCGGTACCGTATTCTATTACATCCCGGAGCATGTCGGTCATAATATATGCCGTCTCCGGTTTGAGTACCTGTTTATGTTCGGATTCGAAAGAAACGAGAATAGTGCCTTCGCTGTCTTCGATTCTTGTAATGGCTAACGGTTTTGCGTAGACCCCGTTCGTTGCGTAGACGCCGTATGCCGATGTGAGTTCAAACGGCGATACCTCGGCTGTGCCCAGCGATAACGATTCGTAGGAATGTAAATACGACGTGATGCCCATTCGCTGTGCGTATTGAACGATCTTATCGGTCGGTGCGAGATCCATCATCGTACGAACCGCGACAAGATTGATAGATAATGCTAACCCGTCTCTCAACGAGACATTACCGCCGGTAGTACCGTCGGCATTTGTAGGCTGCCAGAGCGTACCATCTTGCGTTGTTATAGTCACGGGTTCATTCGGTAATTGATACGACGGAGGATAACCGTTATCGATTGCGACCGTATAAACAAACGGTTTGAATGCGGAACCGGGTTGACGGCGGATTTGCGTTACATGGTTGAAACCGTGTCTGTTCTGTTCCGGATCCGATCCGCCCACCATTGATTTAATTTCTCCGGTCGAAGGATCGATAGCGACAAATCCGGTTTGTACGGTTTTCAATCTATGTTTTACATTTTCGATGAATTTCTCATCGGTAAGAAGCTGTGCACGCACTGTTTCGCGTTTACTGTCACTGTCTGCGTTACGGAATGCCGGATGATTGCGCACCTCGCGCTCCAGAGCTGCTCGCAGTATGGAATGTCGTTCCGGTGTATCCCATGTCCAATGCCGATCAAACGTGTGTTGGTAAGAAGCAATGTGATCGGTAACCGCCCGGTTCGCGTGTCGCTGCATACGGCTGTCGAGTGTAGTATGTATAATCAACCCGTCCCGATAAACATCAAATCCGTATTGAACGCCTATATCCGATAATTGGCGACGCACATACTCAACAAAATGCGGTGCGATGTCCGAGTCCGGCAGTGATGATCTATCGGTCAACTCAACCGGCTGTGCCGATGCTCTACTTGAGACTTCGACTGATATATAATCCATTACCGACATTGAGTTGAGCACAACGTTGCGGCGGGTCATAGCCCGATCCGGATAAACATAGGGATCGTAAATCGCCGGATTCGGGAGTATACCGATCAGCAATGCCGATTCGGTGAGGGTCAGATCTGAAGCGGATTTATCGAAGTACCGTTCCGCGGCTGCGGTTATCCCGTATGTGCTGTTGCCGAAATATGCAAGATTAAAATACAGCTCGAGGATTTCATCTTTCGAATACCGACGTTCGATCTGGAGTGCGGTTATAACTTCGCGTATCTTTCTCGTATATGTTTGTTCATGGTTCAAATACAAGTTGCGTGCAACCTGCTGTGTGATCGTGCTTGCTCCTTCACGAATACGAAAGCTCATTATGTTTTTGACGGTTGCTTTTAATATTCGGTCAATATCGATTCCGCGATGGCGGTAGAATTTCCGGTCTTCGGATGAAATGAGTGCATTGATAAGGTAGGGTGGAAGTTCATCAAACGATACCCGGCTCCGGTTTATGATCGAGTATTGCCCGATCAAAACACTGTCGGCGGAATACACTTTTGATGAGAAATCCGGTCTTGGATGATCGAGCTGATTTAATGACGGTAACCCGGAAACAATGTAAATACCGTACGATCCGATAGCTATCAAAATAACTATAGCAATTACTGCACTCGACATGGTAAATCGTAATCGATTTTTGAGTGTGGCTCTACGCTTCGTTGTCCGTTTTTTCCTTCTCGATGGAAATCGTTTGTATTTCATGTGCTCCTGATATGATGTTCATATTCTCTGACGAATACCCATCCGTCAATGTTCCAGAAAATGATGTTATAAATGTACGGAATTATTAAGAGGAGGGCAAATACGACGGGGTTGTCTGAAATGGCTCATATCCTAATATGCTCGATAAGCGCATCGAAAGAGATTTTTGAATGAACGGGAACCCCCCGATTCTCTTATTGTTTCGTATAGTATATAACCGATTATTTTCGAGAATGTTTGCAACATCCGGTTTCATTTATTTCTGTTCCATGCAATCAATAATTCCTTTTATTGCCATTTTATCTTCTTCGATAAGACATGAGACCGGCTCTTATAAAACCCACTAAAAACCTCGAATAATTAAAAGGAAGGAGAGAATGCAGTATGTATAGAGGTGTCAAAAAGCAGCTGGGGGAGAAACTGCTCCAGGAAGCAGGTTATGTTCTCGAAGAATATTATCACCAACCTCTTGAGGAAGTAATCACCGATTTGCGTATACGATGCCTTATCGATAAAGATGTGAGTGATCCGGTCGGATTACTTCACGGACTTCATTTCTGCGGCTTATTTTATCAACTCAAGAATGAACCGGCTGTTCATGTACGTAATGCTATTGCGCGTTTCGTGGATGGCGGTTTCGGATTATGTTTGCATTGCGGCGACACAATTCCGCAGGAATGGCTTATGAAAAGTCCGCTTGTTGAGTACTGCGCACGTTGTATGGTGAAAGTAAGTCCCTCACACAGCGGGGTGAGCACTGTGCAGGATTCATATGCAAATACCTCACGCTGATATCTGTATTAGAACCGCTGTCGCATTTCTATCTTAAGAATAACCGGAGTCGTGTATCATCCGGTTAATCTATCACAAACGTGCGTCCTTTTTTACGGATCAGTCCGTCTTTTTGAAGTTGCCATAAAATAGTGTCAATCTCGTGGTTTTTTGCCTGGATTGTCTGTTCCAGTTTACGTTTCGACATACCACCGTTTAGTGATAAAAGTCTCACTATTTTCCCTCGAATCTGACGTGAAGAACCTTTGAATCTTGATTGCTTTGTATAATGAATGCTGCGACTGTTCAGGTTGTTTATTGATTTCTTTAGATAGACGCCGTAATCCATTAACGCATAATACCATTCACGCGGATTCGTTGAATCCATCGTCTGTTCGACAAGCGAAATGATCTCATTATCGTGCACCTTTTTCTTTTTGGGAAAAAAGAAATGAATGTACACGGTGCGGATATTTGTTTCGACAAACGGTACCGGTTTGTTAAATGCGAACGCCGCAATAGCCGATGCCGTCGATTGTCCGATGCCCGGAAGGGATTGCAATTCCTGCGGCGACCATGGAACGCGCGCGTTATATTTTTCGGCAAGCATACCTGCCGTTTTCTTTAACGAAACCGCCCTGCGATTGTATCCCAAACCCTGCCATACTGCGACTACCTCCGATAGCGGTGCGCGGGCCAACGATTTGAGCGACGGGAATGTTTTGAGAAACTGTTTATACTTTGGTATGACACGCTCTACCTGTGTTTGCTGCAACATGATTTCCGATACAAGGATACGGTAGGGGCTTTTGGTTTTTCGCCAGGGTAAATGGTGACGACCGTTATTGTGATAGTAGTTCCAAATCGTTTTCCGGAACGCCTTAATGTGCCGGTGCGTGAGTTTGTGTTTCATAGGATTGTAATATTATACAGAAATTTGGTCAAAAATTCATGTAGTACTATTAACTACAAAAATATAGCACTTTCTCCGACTTTGTACATTCTCCGACCTATTTGTGTTATGAACTTGACTTTTATTTTTTTCTTTTTAAATGAACAATAGCAGGATGCCTGCGGGGCTCTTATAAAAGTGCTTTGCTGGATTCATGGTTAATTTAAGTTGTTTTCCTTCCTCACAATCGCGCCTCCCGGTGCCTGCTGATGTTGGTACAAAATATTTTTATAGTTGTTTTGCCGTTAATCTTTTGGGGTCAAAAGTAAAGCCCCTCATCAGGTGAGGTACGGCGATGTACCGCAGAGTACGACATAGTATTTCTCTTCTTTTTCTTATCCAGATTATGATGCTTTCCGACGGCGGCCCGTCGGAAGATATATTATTTACTACTATAATGCTGCAAAAAAAAGCTGTTCCGGCCGGACACATCATGAAAACACGGCAATGTTTTGAATAGCGTGACATAATAGCCGGAACAGCTTTTAGTAAAATAATAATTGAGTCTACTCCGATAAGTATTAGTCGGTTTAAATAGCCACGGATTTCACGGATTTTTTATATTATACGGCATAATTAAAGCGTTAATCCGTGTAATCCGTGGCTGGAGTAACTTTTTCGGAGTAGACTCATAATTGTAATTGTAAAATACAAATCGGTATTATTATTCGGTAAAACATGATTAAAAAAAGACAATTAATTTTATTTGTACTAAATTTAGTTATAACCGGAACCGCTGCTTCTCAGGTAAATCAGTTCGATGTTACCGAAAAGGGATATACCGGTACTTATCATTATACAGGTAACGATAAGATGGGAAATATAGTCGTGATCTGGCAAGATATGAGACACCACGAAATATTCGAAGGTGATGAAAGAGGAGGTGCTATTTACGGTCAGGTATATAATCCTGATTTTACTTCAAAAGGAGCTAATTTTCGCATTAGCGAACCAGTGGATGATGGCCTTGCGACGAGACCCCATCTTCTGGTTTTTCCTGACGGGCGTTTTGTTGTCACGTGGAATGTAGATCTATAAAATAAGTTAAATTCTACCTGTTGTTATGATATAGTATTATTACCACGCATGCCCGTCACTATTGCCCGACAACTTACTTCTTTCCCCTAAATTCAATATTTTTCCTCCATGACACACAAAGCGAAATCCGTCGATATCATCCCCGTCGATCTATTATTGAGCGCCTATACCGGCGGGTACTTTCCGATGTCCGAGCCCGGATCGGAATCGGTGCAGTGGTATTATTCCGATCCGTCGGCGATCATACCGCTCGACTCGTGGAAAATTCCCCGCTCATTGAAATTGTTTATGAAGAAATGCACTTGAGTTTTTTCCAATCTAATATTTCTCAATTCTTTTTTTTCGGCGGGAAAAGCTTAAGAAATGTAAAAAGCTATTAAAAGGAACAAATTACCCGATATGGAAAATATCAAAAGGGCTTGGATTTCGATATACCTATTATTTCACAAAATGGTTCACGCGAAATACCGGAATGCTTCCCTCGAAGTGGCGAATAAAAAACCAGAAAGTATAACCAGAAAGTATAACCAAAATATTGACTTTAAAATATTTTGTGTATATAATTTTTTTTTATAGAAAAAACATTACGATAACAAAATATTTCTATAATCCTATTGAAGATTTAAAATTTAGTTTCATAAAAGATATATTATATTTTCGGTAGGAATGAAAAAACGAATCTTTTTCTGTATATAAAAAGCTGTTTCAGCCAGACACCACGTGCAAAGAC
>PWJF01000015.1 GCA_003560935.1 Ignavibacteriales bacterium | reverse complement strand
CGGATCGCGAACGGAAGACGAACGCATCTGGCTGGTAAGCGTTGGCCGCGATGTCGATCCGGGCTCGGTTTATTTGTACGACCGCGAAACGGGTGAAGTTACGTTCCAATACCGCCCGCGTCCGAATCTTCATACCGAATATCTCGCCGAGATGATACCGGTACGCTATACCGCACGCGACGGGCTTGAAATCCCCGCTTATTTAACACTGCCGCGAGGAGTCGAACCGGAAAATCTTGCCGTTATTGTATTGCCGCACGGCGGTCCGTGGGCACGCGATACATGGGGGTATCGGGCCGAGGCACAATTTTTGGCAAACCGCGGATATGCCGTTTTCCAGCCGAACTTCCGTGGTTCGGCCGGTTTCGGTAAGAATTTCCTCAATGCAGGCAATAAAGAGTGGGGAACCGGTTATATGCAGCACGATATAACCGATGGAGTAAAATATTTAATTGAAGAGGGCATCGCAGATCCCGATCGCATCGGTATTTACGGCGGATCCTACGGGGGCTTCGCTACACTTGCGGGATTAGCATTTACTCCGGAACTGTACGCTGCCGGCGTATCGTTTGTCGGTCCGTCAAATATTATTACATTGCTGAAATCCGTCCCGCCATACTGGGAGCCGATGATCAAAATGTTCCATAAACGGGTAGGAGATCCCGACGATCCTGAAGACCACGAGCGGTTAAAAGAACAATCGCCGCTCTTCTCTGCAAAGGAAATAAAAGCACCGTTGCTGGTTGTACAAGGTGCGAATGATCCACGGGTCGTGCAGCACGAATCCGATCAGATCGTTGTCGCGATGCGTGAGCTTGGTCGAGAGGTGGCGTATATCGTCGCGCCCGATGAGGGGCATGGATTTAGACGACCGGAAAACAATATTGCATTTTATTTTGCAATGGAGGGGTTCTTTTCACAGCATCTGGGCGGAAGATATCAGGAGGATGTACCGGAAAATATAGCACAGCGGCTTGAAGAGATAACCGTTGATGTAGCTGAAGTAGAATTACGCAATACAGATGAAATACGGTGAATCGGATATCAGCGGCGTCATTAATGTGCACGGACAGTAGAATCTTATTCACACTGAACTTGAAGCTCCGGTATTATTCGACGCCGGCGGTGACCGGACTATCTGGATATCGGTAGATGAACCGCGACAAATTCTAAAGAGCATCGATACCATACCTGCAGCGATGGGGGACTGCACGGTGACGAGCAGGTTAGACTGTGGGGGCGTTTGATGAAACGCCCCTATTATTTTTTAGCACTCCTCAGTTGCCGGGCGAATTCCCCATTGAAACATATTTCATAGAATTTCGTATATTTATATACTTAATTATAGTTCCTCTCAAACTCAACTCACGAGGTATTCCATGCGCTTATCGAAGATTGCACTCATAGTTTTCCTGCTTGTTATATCATGTCATATCCTGTACGCCGAAGACTCCAGACTGCTGCGTCATCCGGCCATTAACGACACACATATTGCGTTTGTCTATGCCGGCGATATCTGGCTTGTTGAAAGACAGGGCGGCCAGGCCCGTCAACTCACGACATCCGACGGACTGGAAATGCTTCCGCGATTTTCTCCCGACGGAAAGTGGATTGCATTTACCGGTCAGTATGACGGTAATACCGATGTATTTGTAATGCCAGCGCTCGGCGGCGAGCCCGAGCGTTTGACCTATCATCCCGGTGCCGACAATGTACGGGGATGGACGCATGACGGTAAATATATCCTTTTCGCCTCGGGACGAGAATCGGCTCCCGTGCCTTATCACCGTTTATGGAGAATCGCCGTTGAAGGCGGTTATCCCGAAGCACTGCCTCTACCAATGGCACACCGGGGCGCCTTTTCACCCGACGGTACACACATGGCGTATGTACCTTTCGCCGAAGCAAATACCGTGTGGAGACATTACCGGGGCGGGCGTACGACACCCGTGTGGATATTGAATATGGAGACGCTCGACGTTGAAATGATACCACGCGATAACAGCAACGATACTTATCCGATGTGGATCGGCGATAAGGTGTATTTTACATCCGACCGGAATGGCACCATAAACTTATTCTCCTACGACATTCATTCAAAAAGTGTCCGCCAGCTTACCTTCCACGAGGATTTCGATATACGCTCTGCATCCGAAGGAGAGGGTGTGATCGTATATGAACAGGGCGGATATATTCATCTGTATGATCCTGCTCTCGACCGGAGCGAACGTATTTCGATAAGCGTAACGAGCGACCGGTCGCTGACCCGTCCGCGGTTCGTCAATGCGGGTGAAATGATTCATAGTGCCGGGATTTCACCTAACGGCGTGCGCGCTGTTTTCCAGGCTCGCGGCGATATTTTTTCCGTCCCTGCAGAAAAGGGAGACGTCCGGAACATCACAAACCAGTCGGGTGTGCATAATCGCTATCCTGCCTGGTCGCCGGACGGACGGCATATTGCATGGTTCTCCGATAAAAGCGGTGAATATCAATTGATGATCGGCGAGCAATCGGGACTCGAAGAACCTAAAATCATTTCGTTCGACAATCCGAGTTTCTATTATACTCCGGTATGGTCGCCCGACTCAAAGATGATTGCGTTTACCGACAAGCACCTTAATCTCTGGTACCTCAAGGTCGACGACGGGAAACCGGTGAAAGTAGATACCGATACGTATGAACATCCGGTACGTTCGCTTCATCCGGTCTGGTCGCCCGATTCAAAATGGATTACGTATTCAAAACGATTACGCAATCATCTTCGTGCAGTATACGTGTATTCGATCGATGAAGAAAAATCATATCAGGTAACCGACGGATTATCGGATGCCGTTTCACCCGCGTTCGACAAAAACGGTAAGTATCTGTATTTTCTTGCAAGCACCAACGTCGCATTAAATACCGGGTGGCTTGATATGACGTCGTATGAACGTCCGGTCGTTCGCGAAGCATATCTGGTCGTTCTATCGAAGGATGAACACTCGCCCTTTGTGCCGGAAAGCGATGAGGAAAAAACCGATGAAGACAAAAACGATTCGGAGAAAAACGACAAGGAAGCAGAGGTTCGTATCGATTTTGAAAATATCGATCAGCGAATCGTGTCGGTCGAAAATATTCCCGGCAGGGATTACTCTTCCCTCCGCGCTGCGGCGGAAGGCAGGTTCTTTTATCTCGAATCGGTACCCAATCAGCAGGGATATACGCTACATACATACGATTTAAACAAACGTGAATCGAGCGTATTTATGAGCGGCATCTTCGGGTATACTATTTCGGCAAGCGGTAGTAAATTATTGTATAGTGCGCCCGGCAATACCTGGGGGATTGTGGATGCAGCGGAAACGGCGAATGTCGGCGACGGCAGGTTGAATACCGGAGATATGCAGGTGCAGATAAACCCGCGTGCGGAGTGGGATCAAATCTACCGGGAGTCATGGCGTATCAATCGCGATTTCCTGTATGCACCGAACATGCACGGTGCAGACTGGGATGCAATGAAAGATAAATACCGTGATTGGGTCGATCACGTTGCGCATCGTACCGATTTAACGTATGTTCTTCAGCATATTCTGAGCGAGCTTGTCATCGGACACAGCTATGTCGGCGGTGGTGATGCACCATCCCCGGAATCGGTTAATGTGGGTTTGCTTGGTGCCGATTATACTATAGAGGATGGATACTACCGTATATCGAAAATCTATACCGGCGAGAACTGGAATCCCGAACTCCGTGCGCCGTTAACCGAACCGGGCAGCGACGTAAAAGAAGGTGAATATATTCTTGCCGTAAACGGCAGGGAGTTACATGCACCTGCAAACATTTATAGTCTATTTCAGGGTACAGCAAACCGTCAAACCGTATTGCTTGTCAATGACCGTCCTTCAACTCAAGGTGCCCGCACGGTCACGGTCGTTCCCGTTGCAAGCGAATGGGGATTACGGCAGCGCGCGTGGGTTGAGGATAACCGCAGAAAAGTTGAAGAACTGTCCGGTGGAAAACTCGCATATGTTTATCTGCCCAATACTGCCGGCGCGGGGTATTCATATTTCAACCGCTACTTCTTCGCGCAAATGGATAAACAAGGCGCCGTGATCGATGAACGTTTTAACGGCGGCGGTTCGGCGGCGGATTATATAGTCGATTTGCTCGACCGCCCGGTGTTGAACTACTGGCATACACGCGACGGCAAGGATTTTAAAACACCGCTTGCGGCAATGGACGGTCCGAAGGTAATGATCATTAACGAACATGCCGGATCGGGTGGTGATGCGCTGCCGTTCTATTTCCGGAAACGGGGAATAGGTCCGCTTATCGGTACGACGACATGGGGCGGACTTGTGGGTGTTTACGATTATCCTGCACTTATCGACGGAGGTTTTGTAACGGCGCCGCGTGTTGCATTTTACACGGTCGATGGCGAGTGGGCGGTTGAGAACGAAGGCGTTCCACCCGATATAGAAGTTATACAGCTTCCGGCAAAGATGAAAGACGGCGGCGACCCGCAGCTTGAACGTGCTATCGAAGAAGCACTGATAAAGCTCGAACAAGATCCGCCGCCGGATGTCGATACACCCGAGTATCCCGTCCGGATCAAGTAATGCAGCTCCGGATGCCGTTCAGCAATGTGAATGACTCAACTACTCTAACTCTTCGATAACTATGAGATGGGAAGATCTCGTTAGAGAAATTCATATCATTTACAAAAATCTTGACCGTGACGGTATCGACGAGAAATCTCATATCGAAACTGTGTATAGGAAACTCGGAAGTATTTCAGCATCGTTACTTCAAGTGAGTTATAAGAAACCGGAAGAAAAACCGGTTTGCAGGTATCTCGATGCGGCGATCGATGCCGGTAGATCGGGACCGTATGCTAAGCTTTGCATTGTACTCAAGCGCGTTGCATCGCTTCTCGTGTGGGAATACGGTTACGAATCCATGCCGGAACAGTTATCTAATACGTATGCATTTACCGAAGTGCTGGGTCCGAACGGTACCGTTATCATGAACGATCTTGTGTCCGGTTTTGTGCTGCTTGCTCCCGGCTGTTACTATCCGGAGCATAAGCATCCGGGTATCGAAGAATCCTATCTGTGCGTAAGCGGGCGTGTAACTCAGAATGGTGAGGAGGTAATGAATCAGGGCGATTTCCTGTATAATCATCCGGGGAAAATGCATACACTGACCGCCGGTCCGGATGTACCGTGTTTGCTGGCTTATGTCTGGAACGCGAATCCGGAGGTATTGAGGAGTAATTCGATGAAACTCGAAGAATAATAGAGAAAATTACCTTACCGGTCTATTCCCTCTTGTATCATTCATTCATTTTATCGATATTTTAGGTACGAGATATAACTGGTGATGGGAAATCCCCACCGCATGAAGATCATCTCAGATTTTTTTTCTCCACAAATCGTATATGATCATATTCACTAACCCCGGGAAACAAGACCATGAAACCTATTCTTATTATGACCGTTGTATTGCTTATCCTATTTGGAGGATGTTCGCAGCACATGGATAATCCGCTGTTGACAGAATTTAACACCCCGTACGGTGTTCCACCTTTCGATCAAATAAAAACCGGGCATTACATGCCCGCGTTCGAAGCAGGTATGGAGCAGCACAAAGCCGATATCGATGCAATCGTTGCAAATCCCGATCCGCCGACCTTCGAAAATACGATTGAAGCGTATGAATACAGCGGCGAAACATTGCGCCGCGGCCGGATGGTGTTTTCAAATATGGCATCGGCAAACACTTCGCCCGAGATACAACAGATCGCCCGCGACTCCGCTCCGATGATATCAAAACACCGGGACGATATCATGCTGAATCCCGATCTCTTCGCACGTATCAAAGCGGTATACGATCAAAAAGATGAACTCGATCTTGATCTGGAACAACGGCGCCTTCTTACGGAAACATATAAATCGTTTGTACGGGGCGGTGCGAATTTACCGGCAGGGAAACAGGATCGTTTCCGCGAGATCAACGAGCGTCTTTCTGTACTCACACTTCAATTCAGCGATAATGTACTTGCCGAAAATAACAGGTTCGAGCTTGTACTCGAAACCGAAGACGATCTTGCGGGATTGCCCGAGTCCGTCATTGCTTCCGCAGCCGACGCCGCCGAAAAAGCCGGCTACGATGGCAAATGGCTGATCACATTGCATGTTCCGAGTGCAATGCCGTTCCTGCAGTATTCATCGCGAAGAGACCTTCGTGAAATAGTGAAGCGCGGGTTCATTAGCAAAGGCAATAACGACGACGAATACGATAACAAAGAGAATATTAAAGAGATCGTTTCACTGCGTCTCG
>PWJF01000519.1 GCA_003560935.1 Ignavibacteriales bacterium | reverse complement strand
TCGATACGATTTTTCGTGATTTTCAAAATATAATCATACCCGGTATCACGCACTGGCAGCATCCAAAATTTTTTGCATACTTTCCGGCAAACAGCAGCCGTATATCCGTTCTCGGAGAGATGCTGACCGCGACACTCGTCGCTCAGTGTATGAGCTGGGCAACGTCACCGGCAGCAACCGAACTTGAAGAGCGTGTGATGGTGTGGCTTCGTGAAATGATCGGTTTGCCGGATACCTTTACCGGCGTTATTCAGGATACCGCATCGACGGCAACAATCTGTGCGCTGTTGACGGCACGTGAGAAGAAATCTGATTTTGTAATCAACAAGAAGGGGCTTCACACACAGCATAAATATGTAGTATATTGTTCGAACGAGGGTCATTCCTCAATCGAAAAAGCCGTGAAGGTTATCGGACTCGGTTCGGATAATTTGAGGAAACTTCCCGTCGATGATACGTATGCTATCGCAACGGGACGATTGCATAATCAGATCGACGACGATATTGAGAAAGGGAATATTCCTCTTGCGGTCGTTGCAGCGCTCGGAACAACCGGATCGACAGCAATCGATCCGCTGAAAAAACTTGGCGATATTACATCAAAGTATAATATATGGCTGCATGTGGACGCCGCTTATGCAGGGACTGCGTTATTGCTACCCGAGTATCGATGGATGATCGACGGCATCAGGTCTGTCGATTCGTTTGTATTCAATCCGCATAAATGGATGTTTACGAATTTCGATTGTTCGGCGTATTTCGTGAAGGATGCCCGGGCATTGGTGAAAACTTTTGAGGTACTGCCGGAATACTTAAAAACAAATGAAGGAAAGCCGGTAAATAATTATCGTGATTGGGGATTGCAGCTCGGACGCAGGTTCCGTGCTTTAAAACTGTGGTTTGTGATACGCAACTATGGTATAGAAGGACTGCAGGAAAAGATCCGCCGTCACATATCCATGGCACAGGAATTTGCGCGAACGATCGATAACTCGACCGAATTCGAGCTGATGGCGCCCGTACCGCTCAACGTTATCTGCTTCCGTTACCGACCGCCGGGATTCGAGGATCTGGAAACTGTTAACAATTTGAACGAAGAACTGCTCGAACATATTAATGCATCCGGTAAGATGTTTGTAACACATACACGGTTAAAAGGAGAATTTGTTATACGTCTGGTTATCGGACAGACTGAAGTCGAGCAGCGACATGTCAATGATGCGTGGGAGTTGATTTGCGATTCGGTTGAGTTGATTGAATCCGTTTGATTCAGTAGACAGTTGACAATAAACAGTAGACAGTTAATCATCAACCAATAACCAATAACAGTTAATCGTATGAATTATTTTTGTTTTCTGTTTTCGATTCTCATTTTTACCGCCATCACGGCCGGATGTTCTACGACAGAACAACCTGCAGATCTGATACTGAGAAACGGTGTGATCTGGACGGCCGATACATCGCAACCGAACGTCGAAGCCGTGGCTGTTCGCGGCGATAGGATTATTGCAGCGGGAAGCTCCGCGGAAATAAATCGGTATGCAGACAATAACACAAAAATAATCGAGCTTGATGGACGTTTTGTAACTCCGGGTTTTATCGACAATCACACTCATTTTAATCAAGCGGCAGCATTGTTGCTGGGGATTAATTTACTCGATGCCGCAGATGCTGAGACGCTCATAGAACGGGTGCGGGGAGCAAAGGAACGATTACCGGACGGCGCCTGGATCATCGGCGGCGATTGGGGTGCATATGAAGATTGGGAGTTCGGAAGTTCCGGTGAAACGGATCGCAATACCGATAGAAGACATTTTACACCGCATCGCGATATGATCGACTCGGTTACGGTAGAGACCCCCGTTTTACTCTCCCGCTGGGATAGATCGCAATATCTTGCCAACACAAAAGCGCTGCAATTGGCAGGTCTGTCCTGTGAACAACCCGTGCAGGGACTCGAATGTGTAGACGGTCGTGCGACCGGTATTGTAACCGAAGCTGCGCTAGAGCAAATCCGGAACGTTATCCCGCCTAAATCATTCGAACAGCGCTTGATGGAAGCCCGGACCGCACTAAACCGGTTGCGATCATTTGGTGTGACCGGCATTCACGATATTACTCCGCCGGATCAGTTCCCGGTGTTTGAGTATTTAAGGGATAATAACGAATTGACAACCCGTATTTATGCCCGGCCCACACTTGATAAATGGAAAGCTCTCGCCGAAGTCGGTATAGGTCATGGCTTCGGTGATGAATATTTAAAAATAGGAGGGCTTAAAGGATTTGTCGACGGTATAATGGGAAATTCAACGTCTCAGTTTTATGAACCGTTCGAGCATACCGGCGGATTCGGCATCTGGCGCGATATGATGTATCCGCCGGGAAACATGCAGCAACTTATCATCGATGCCGATGCTGCCGGACATTGGCCGCAGATTCATGCCATCGGTGACAGGGCTGTCGATACGCTGCTCGCGATGTACGAAAAAACTATCGAAGTAAACGCTGAAAGGGAGCGGCGTTTAAGAATAATCCATTCTCAGCATATACGCGACGCAAGCGTTGCCCAACGGTATGCGCGTAATAACATCATTGCCGAGATGCAGCCGTACCATGCAATTGACGATATGAGGTGGATGGAAGAGCGAATCGGAGATCGCGCACGATGGTCGTATGCATTCCGGACATTTCACGATGCCGGTGTAATGCTATCGTTCGGTTCCGATTGGCCGGGTACAAATGCTTCCTGGTATCCGGCAAATCCGTTGCCCGGCATTTATGCTGCTGTTGTTCGCAAGACCATGGGCGGGCAGCCCAAAGGTGGATGGTTCCCGGAAGAGAGAATAGATGTTGAAACCGCGCTTCGGGCATATACCATTAACAATGCATACGCCGCGGGGGAGGAGAACATTAAGGGCTCAATAACACCCGGCAAACTCGCCGATATCGCCGTTCTCAATCAAAATATCTTTGAGATTGAACCCGAACAAATAAAAGATGTTAAAGTAGTGATGACCATTGTGGGTGGTAGGGTGTTGTTTGATATTAGACAAAATAATTAAATGACAAAATAGCAGAGTTGCGTACTTGTGTTTCAGTCATTTGATCATTTGAATTTTGAAATTGTTTAGAATTTAGAATTTCGGATTTCGGATTTTGGATTTTTAATCAAATATGGCGACAGACACTTTATCTATACTCCAGCCCGACGTAATTTCCCGCATTGAAAATCTCGAGCTCCGTGCGAAGCTGGTGGTAGAGGGATTCATAGCCGGCCTGCACCGGAGTCCGTATCACGGTTTCAGTGTCGAGTTTGCCGAACATCGCCAGTACATGCCCGGCGATGATATCAAACATGTCGACTGGAAGGTGTTCGGGAGAACCGACCGGTATTACATCAAACAGTATGAAGAAGAGACGAATTTAAAAACGTATCTGATCGTCGATGCAAGCCGTTCGATGGAATTTCAAACGGAAAGTCATCCGACAAAGCTTGAGTATGCAACATCGGTCGCCGCGGCGCTCGGCTACCTGATGGTACGTCAGCGCGATGCTGTCGGTCTCGGTATATTCGATGAAAACGTTCGGGCATTCTTACCGCCGCGATCGAAGAAATCATATTTGAAATTACTATTCAAGACCCTTGTTGATACAAAACCGGGCAACAAAACGAGTACGGGTATTTCTCTACATCGGATTGCAGAACGGATAAAGCGAAGGGGGTTGGTGATCATCTTCAGCGACCTGTTTGATAATCCTGACGATGTGCTGGGTGCGCTCAAACATTTTCGGCACAACCGCAACGAAGTTATTGTAATGCAGGTACTCGATCCGTCGGAACGATCGTTTGCATTCGGACGCGATGCGATGTTCAAGGATATGGAGACCGGCGAGAAAATGACCACACAGCCGTACCATATACAGAACGCATATCGTGAGGAAATGCGCCGGTTCCTTGACCGTTATAAGAGGGAGTGCCGTGAACATGCCGTCGATTATGTCCTGCTCGATACCGCAACACCATTCGATGTGGCGTTGTTTCAGTATTTGAATAAGCGGAAGCGGTTGGGCTAACTATTTGATTTTAAACGAATAATTTGGTATTATGTCGTGTTTAAGCTAATTAATTAACCGTTTTTGGAGGCGATTTATTTGATTACCAGGTACGGCTATGATGTTGTGTTGACGGTAGGGGGGATAACAATTCTTGGAATACTTGCCTCTTATTTCGGTTTACAGCATCCGGTTCTCAAATACAGCCTTATCGGAGCGCTGGTTGCACTATTTTTGTTCACGCTCTACTTTTTCCGTGATCCGGATCGGACAATACCCGACGGTGAAAATTTAATTTTATCACCGGCTGACGGCAAATTGGTACTTATCAAAGAACTTGAACATGCGGATTATCTCGAAACTCCCGCTGTCCAGCTCAGCATTTTTCTCTCTCCTCTCAATGTCCATGTCAACAGAATTCCATGGAGCGGTACTGTCGCGTACTTCCGTTATATCCAAGGGGATTTCATGGTTGCGTATGATCATATGGCATCTGAAAAGAATAAGCGCACGGAGGTTGGCGTTGAGCGGGACGGACAGAAGATAATGTTCAAGCAGATCGTCGGTTCGATTGCACGCCGTATTGTTTGTCCGCTAAAGGAAGGCGATATGGTCACAAAAGGTGAGCGGTTCGGAATGATCAAGTTTGGATCGCGAATGGATATAATCCTGCCGCACAATGCAACCATAAAAATTAACGTGGGCGAGAAGGTTGTCGGCGGAGAAACCGTACTTGCGGTCTTACCGGATTAATGCCCGGACGAACGAGCAGATACCCGGGAGCGAAAGAGTTTGGATGGTATTCAATACATGAAAATCACGCGAGCGTTTGTACCGAACATGTTCACAACATTGAACATGTTCAGCGGCTTTATGTCAATTATATCCTCAACACAGGGGAACTTCATCGTTGCAGCATGGTTCATTATCCTCGCCGCTATCTTCGACGCACTTGACGGTATCATGGCACGAATTACCAAGTCATCCAGCGAGTTTGGTGTTGAGTTCGACTCGCTTTCGGATATCGTTTCGTTTGGTGTCGCTCCCGCTTTGCTGGTGTATAATATCGCATTGTATGAATTTAATAACATCGGAATTCTCATCAGCGCATTGCCATTGATATTCGGTGGAATACGCCTTGCACGGTTTAACGTTCAACTTACCGGTATTAACAAAGATTATTTCCGCGGGCTCCCGATACCTTCGGCTGCCGGATTGATCGTCACCTATGTGTTGACCTTCTATGATGAAAGTTCGGGACTTACAGGATTCTGGGGTGATATGCTTATTCCGTTGATAGTAATATCCTCCTTGTTGATGGTATCGCTCATCAAGTACGATACCTTACCCAGACCGAATAAAGAATCCATAAAGAAAAATCCGGTGAAATTGATATTACTGATTTTAGCTGTTATCTTAACCGCGGCAACCAAGGGTCACGCTCTCTTTTTTCTGTTTGTCGGATATGCATGCTCGGGACCTTTTCGTGCGGTGATTGAGAAAATAATAAAAATACTTCGCAGCGAGGAAGTTGACGAGGAATCCTCGGAAGAAGCGACAAGTTTAGATGCATAATTATTAGGTGAATAAAAATGTATCGTGCAGTTATTACAGTTACACTTCGCCCGTCGATACTTGATCCGGAGGGAAAAACGGTCGAGCACAGTTTACATCAACTCGGATATGAGAATGTACGTCGTGTTCGCATCGGCAAACACATAGAACTTGAAGTCGATGCCGGTACCGAGGATAAAGCACGTGAAACGGTGGAGAATATTTGCTCGAAGCTCCTCGCAAATCCTGTGATGGAAGACTATACATTTTCGCTTGCGAAGGTTGAGGAGGCTGCTGAAGGATGAGTGAGAATCTACGTGCGTCTGTAATCGTTTTCCCCGGATCGAATTGCGACCATGATGCGTTCTTTGCATTGCGCAAGATCATGGATATCGATGCGCGGTTTGTGTGGCACAAGGAGGAATCACTCGGTGCAACAGATCTTGTTATTCTTCCAGGAGGATTTTCGTACGGTGATTATCTCCGGTGCGGTGCGATTGCGCGGTTTTCACCTATAATGAATGAAGTGGTCAAATTTGCCGGTGACGGTGGTATTGTTATGGGTATATGTAATGGTTTTCAGGTGTTGTGTGAGGCAGGGTTGCTTCCGGGAGCATTGGTAAAGAATAAACACCTGCGATTTATCTGCAAAAATGTATATATCCGTGTCGATAACGCCAAAACCCGTTTTACAAACCGGTGCTCAGCCGGGGATGTCTTGAAAATCCCTGTGGCACATG
>PWJF01000150.1 GCA_003560935.1 Ignavibacteriales bacterium | reverse complement strand
TCACTGTTACAATCATTATTAATAGTACTTATAATACGTTTTTTTATCCCCAGGAAATATTACAGTAAGGGAAAACATCAGGTGAGTCGTCACATTAATGTATAACAGAAATAAAGAAAAATATATATATGAACAAGAATGTAAACTGGGAAAAATTAGCAAGATATTTTGCAGATGAACCTCCGCAGGAGGAACGGCAGGAGGTAGAAAAAACACTCCAAAACGATCCTGATTTAGGGAAGTTTATAAAAGACCTCCAATCGCTTCGTTCTCAAGCAAGAATTTGGAAAGATCCATGCGATCTTGAATCCGAATGGGAAGCATTTACAATGAAGGCGAGAATTGGAGAAAAAAAACCTGAAGAAATGCGACATTCCCGGCGATTCCAGTCTTACGCCGAAACCCGGCAATCCCATCGATTATCTTTTCCTTATAGGACGGTTTTCCGTGTTGCTGCGATGATCCTTCTCATATTGGGGATAGCATTTGTTTCTTATCAGGTCGGTATTGACCAGCAGGATTTGGCAGATGATCCCGATCAACTTACGATGAGGGAGATAGCAACCGATCAAGGACAGCGTGTCAACCTGCGGTTTAGTGATGGGACGAAAGTTTCACTCAATGCTGCAAGTACACTGCGTTTTCCGGAGCGATTTACCGGTGGAGTTCGTGAGGTTCATCTCGAAGGAGAAGCGTATTTCGACGTGGTCAATCATAATGATAACCAGTTTATCGTGCGTGCAGGTGGAATGACAGTTGAAGTGTTGGGAACCCAATTTAATGTCCGGGCATGGGCAGATGATAAGCAGGTTGAAGTTGTAGTAGCGGAAGGAATGGTTGCATTCCGAACGGAAGACGGTGTGCCGGAAGATGCTGTTACTATTACTCGTGGATTTTACAGCTATATACTTCAGGATGGGACAATTGCTTCTCCCGAACCGGTCTCGTTGAATACATATCTTGCGTGGCTGGAAGGTAAGCTTATTTTTGACAGAACGCCGGTACGGGACGTATTTAAACAGCTTGAGCGAAATTACAATATGGAGATCGTCGTTCAAGAACCATCTCTATATGATCGACATATCACTGCTACATTTTCGGACGAATCGATCGACGAAATTATTCGGGCATTAACAATATCGCTTAACGCTCATTTCGAACGTGAAGGAAGAAGGGTGATATTGGTTGGAAAAGAATAAAATTAGACTGTCCCTGAAATTAATCGGGGCGGAGGCACTTATGAAAACCATGATCTATATTATCATAGTTGGATTAGTAATTTATTTATCGGGCTTGATGGGTACAGATCTTTGCGCTCAGGAACAAACAGCAGATAAGGAAGGAAGATATGTATCCAGTTTAAATAATACTTCTAATTTGTTAGTTCCAAGGAATTTGCCGGTCCTTCTGTATGTCGATTTTGTGGATGTCAGTTTACGTGCTGCACTTCAAACTCTCGCAGAGCGGGGGAACATTAATCTTGTGTTCAGTGATGACAATTTTGTTTTTAATCGGAAAGTTACAGTAAACCTGCGGGGAGCGACAGTCCCGGAAGCACTCGAACAATTACTCGCCGGAAGCGATCTCGATTACATTGCACTTGAGAGCGGTGGATATGTGATCGGATCTCAACAAAGGGTCCAGCAGGAATTTGGAGTGATTAAGGGGAAAGTTGTAGATTCGAACACAGGTCAACCGCTTCCCGGTGCGAATGTTCTAATCGCCGGTACCACTATTGGCGCGGCAACAAACATCTCGGGTGATTTTACAATAACCCGGGTTCCGGCGGGTGAATATGTACTCATCGCTTCATATCTCGGCTATCAAAGGAAAGAAGTAGAGGTTACGGTAAGGGGAGGAGAAGAATTGGAGGTAACTATCCGGTTAGAATGGGTGGGTGTGTTGCTTGATGAAATTGCCATTACTGCCCAAGCTGCGGGTCAAATGGAAGCTATTAATCGACAGCTCACATCTTCATCCATAGTAAGTGTAGTATCTTCTGCCCGGATGCAGGAGCTTCCTGATGCTACCGCAGCAGAATCGATAGGAAGACTCCCGGGGGTTTATATAACGAGGGTTGGCGGGGAAGGAACACAGGTGGTTGTCCGAGGTCTTGAACCGAAGCATAATGCTATAACGATCGATGGGATTAGAATGGCCTCATCAAATCGCGATGACCGGGGCGCCGATCTGAGTATGATATCCTCCGATATGCTTGAAACCATTGAAGTCTTTAAAACCGTCACAGCGGATCAGGATGCGAGTGCATTAGGCGGTACGGTAAACTTTAGACTGAGAGAAGCAAGAGGAGGACGAGAGGGATTAGGGTTCCGTTTGCAAGCTCAAGGTGGATATACCGGTCTACCAAACGCATATAATAAATATAATAATTATAAGTTTGTTCCCACAATTGAGAATCGGTTTTTCGATGAGCGATTCGGAGTTCTATTGCAGGCAAATATTGAACGGCGCAATCTCGCTTCAAATGAAATCGGAGCTAATTACAGAAACAGAGGTGCCGATCAGGAGAACTACCTGACACGCTCTATTAATCTTCACAACATAGGTAGAGATAGAGACCGGACAAATGCCGCACTCCTGATGGATTATAGGATACCGGCAGGGAGAGTGAGTTTTTCGAATTTTTACAGTTCCGGTATGACGGAAATTATAGATCGGAATCAAAACCTCATAATAAATGAAGGTCCAGGTGCTCGAAATCAGCATATTTATGCTCTCACATATGCAAATAGTGAGCTGAATATGATGAGCAATGCTCTGCGTATCGAACGGGAAGTGTCTGTTTTCAATGTAGATTTGAGATTATCTCACAACTTTTCCGCAACTAAAAACCCCGATGATTGGCAAATCAATTTTTATCAGTCGCCGGCAGGTCTCGCTCAATTTGATAATGTTGAAAATCTGGATCCAAAGACTGTTACGGAAGCTGTTTTCACCAATCCGGATGCAGCGAGATTGCATACGATCTCGAACACTCGCAGCCGTACAGAAGAGCGTGCGTTGGAGGCATCATTGGATCTTGATATGCCGGTGAGTTTTTCGGATATGATCACCTCTGAAATAAAATTCGGTGGTAAGTATCGGAATTCGGATAGATCGTTCAACGCCGATGCGTATACTACGAATGCAACCTTCATCTCCCCGAGTGCACGGGGAGCCGTCGAAATGATTAAAGAGTATTTCGGAATAGAAACCCGCGATATCCCGCTTTCGTTCTTTGTGGATCAAAACTTTAGTTTTGGGAAATTTCTTGACGGAGATTTTGATATGCATAATCCTATACATTTTGGTTTGGCCGAAGAATTGATACGGTTCGCACAGAATAATGTTGAAGGATTTGCCGATGCCGGAGGCAGAGAAGCTTTTGCACCGAATAATTATCTGTCAAGAACGAACGATTATTCGGGAGAGGAGATTCTCACGGCAGGGTATTTGATGGCGACATTAAACATCGGTTCGAAACTTACTGTAATCCCTGGTATTCGATATCAGCATCTTCAAACATCGTATTCCGGAGTTCGTGGACAACAGGCTCCGCTTTCATACCAAACATACGATCATAGGGATACAACCGTAACCGTAAATCATCCGTACTGGTTGCCAAATTTGAATATTCGCTATAAACTCACTTCCTGGTTCGACATCCGTCTTGCATATTCACATACAATATCTTATCCGGATTTTAACGCCATCATACCGAGAATTGATGTGACAACGGGAGCTGCGCTTGCATGGAATAATTATAATTTAAAACCCTCGCATTCAAGAAATTATGATGTGTATTTATCTTTTTATGAAAACAGGATCGGATTGTTTACCATGGGAGGATTCTTGAAGCAAATTGAAGACCTCATATATCCATGGACATTCAATAAGGCGGGGCTCGAAGCCGCACCGTACTATCTGCCATATAGGAACCCTGCCGAACATCTCACTTATAATATCAGCACATTTGTAAATAGCCCTTACGTGATAAATAATTGGGGCATTGAACTCGATTGGCAGACACATTTCTGGTATTTGCCGGATCCATTGAAGGGGTTGGTTTTAAATCTTAACTATACATTTGGATATTCCGAAGCAGAATATCCATTTGTCTATGCCGGGGCTACAAGTGCAACGGATATCGATACCTCCTTTACCGACAGGCTCCTGTTTCAGCCCAACCATATTCTCAATTTTTCGATTGGATACGATTATAGAGATTTCTCCGTTCGTGTGTCGATGCTTTATTATGACGATGTCTTCGCAGCAGTGAATCAATGGCCTCAATTAAGAGCATCCACAGCATCGTATACACGGTGGGATCTTTCGTTCAGACAGAAACTACCATGGTTTGGCCTTCAAATTTTCGGTGATGTGAATAATATCAACGGACAAAAAGATCTCAATGTGCTTCAAATGTATCCATCGACGCCGCGATCTTCTGAGACATATGGTATGACTGCCAATATAGGGATTCGCTGGCAATTATGAGTTAAAATGAGCTATATAATAAAGAAAGGGTAGTTGTAAAACCATTTTCGTTCGATTGGATCTTCGGGCGAAAAGGGAGTAAACTATAATTCTCACTAACCATCAGGAGGCGATTTATATGAAACAATTGATATTTTTAATTACCATGGTGACGTTCGTAAGTGTACCTATGTTGTCGTATGCACAAACCGATACAGTCGATGTATATGCGACACAGGGTAACCTGAACGATCTTATCGACGGGACTCAAGCAGGTACTGTCTATCGACTCGTCTCACTCGATACCACCTATAAATATACCGATGCCATAATAATCACAGAAGATATATCAGTCATCGGAGTTGTAGATCCTGTCACAAACAGACCGCCAACCATCCAGCCGGCAGTTCTTCCCGATGCCAGCATCCCCGAAACGATATTTTCCATATCCGGAGACGGGATCAATGTTCACCTCCAGGATATCTATCTGCTTGCAAAAGCAACGAATAACGTTGCGAATGCCGATGGAATTGCAGTGGTGGTATCGGGAGATTACGTCAGGCTCTCAGCGGATAACTGTGTGTTTGATGGTTGGCAGGCGTTTGCCATCGGGTATAACGGAAACTGGGATAGTTTCTTTATTACCAATTCTCATTTTAGGAATATGGTTCACCCGAACCAATGGTACATAGGAGAGGTCATCAGGAATATGTGGCCCGGTGAGACTTACACTGATACCTTGAGTATGGTCGGGAATACCATGCTCGCAGTAAATGCATATGCCGCCGCGCCAGTCACGAAATTCTATACAAGCTATTTTGAATTTATTGACAATAAGGTGATCTATACGTTCAAAAATCCTTTCTTTATTTTTAACGCGACCGATGCCAAGATCAACAACAATGTCTTCTATGCCAATTACGTCGGCGGCGTGGACCAAGCGGAGCATCCGTGGTGGGATAATTTGTGGGAGCCGGACTCAACCTATGGAGTAATCGCTTTCCAACCCCTTGACGAGCACAATTCTGAAATGTTTAATCCTGATGATCCTGACGCTGCTGAAGGGCTGAGAAGAATTGAGGTCAAGGATAATAAATATTACTGGCCGAGCGCCGTTACCGATTTCTGGGCTGCCTGGAATGATACGTCATCGAATTGGATATATACTCCAATGTGGATGAATGAACCAACCGTAGAGATGTTCGCCGACGATGATGCGTATCCTTTCTTAGAGGAATCAGGTAATGTGGAGATGAACCCTGGATTTGACCCATTGATTGACGAGAGGATATTATATGGAACGACAGGAAATGATATCGGAATTCTTGCGTATTTCGAACAGATTCGAATGGGTACTGCTGCAACCGATGTGTGGGGGTTTGGGATAACGCAAGTTGACGACGCTGCTGACTGGGTGCCCGAATGGCCGCTTCCGGAAACTGGATATGTAATTGTTGTATCTGTCGACGACATCAAACCAGGAGAAGTGCCGGAAAGGTTTGTATTGGAACAAAACTATCCCAATCCATTTAACCCTTCGACGACCATTCAGTATAATATTCCGCAAACCGAAAAGGTTGTGCTGAAGATATACAATGTTCTGGGTCAAGAGGTTAAAACACTGGTTAATGAAGTACAGAATCCCGGTACACATCAGGTGACGTTCGATGCTGCACAATTGTCGAGCGGGGTGTATCTCTATCGTTTGACGGCGGGAGATTACACAAACGTTAAGAAGATGTTGTTTGTAAAATGAGCGCCAAGCTAAACTGTTCTGATTCTGCTTGAGTGAGGTTAGCAGCGAACTGACCAAGTCTCAAGCATGGTAGAACTCTCAAACCATGTAGCGAGGAGTCGGTTTAAGTCTGGAAACGGAT
>PWJF01000293.1 GCA_003560935.1 Ignavibacteriales bacterium | reverse complement strand
GAAATATGCAGAGCTTATATTGCTTGCCGGGTTAAGTGCTACAGGAAAATCTGGATCGCATTGCTGCATGCAATAATGATTAATGGCTCAAATTGAGTGCAAATCGAAACTGAAGTTTTAAGCACACAATATAGGTATCATTAAAATTATAAAACGGATCTATCCCCCGACGGGCTGATCGAAGTGCATGTCGATACCACTTATTCTATTTCGGTTTGCTCTTCCGCGCATATGATGATGGTGTCGCGTACCGGTTTTTCACCGCGTTCGATGACGAGATAACGATCGAATGGGAATACGCAGATCTGAATTTTACGCAAGATCATTATGCGTTCGTTCCTTATGTCGAATCGAGAGAGCAGGATGAGTACGCTTCATCATTCGAAAGCTTGTACTCGTATATAAAGATATCGGAATTCGACGAGGAGCGGTTTGCCTATACACCATTACTTGTAGAACTGAACGAAACGAAAAAAGCCGCTGTCCTTGAAGCCGACCTGGAAGATTATCCGGGCAGATTCCTCCGTATCAATGAAGAGACCCGCTGTGGATTTGTCAGCGATTATGCACGGTTTCCGCTTGAAGAGGATCAGGGAGGCCACAATGATCTTCAGGCATTCGTCACCAAACGTGCGGATTACATCGCAAGAACCGGCGGGAACCGGAAGTATCCATGGTGCGCTATTGTCGTGAGTACGCACGATAAGCAGTTGATTAATAACGATATGGTATACAAACTCGCGTCACCGTCGAGAATCGATGATATATCGTGGATCGAACCCGGACAGCTTGCCTGGGATTGGTGGAACGACTGGAACATCTCACGGGTAGATTTCCGGGCGGGGATCAATACAAACACATACAAATATTACATAGACTTTGCCTCCGATAACGGCATCGAATATATCCTTCTGGATGAGGGATGGGCGCAGGGTACCAACCTGATGAAAACAATTCCTGAGATCGATCTTGAGGAGATCATCTCCTATGCTACTGAGCGAAACGTCGGTGTGTTGCTCTGGGCCGGTCGGCTTCCCCTCGACTGGAATATGGAAGAGGTCTTTGCGCATTACGCCGCGATGGGAATTAAGGGATTTAAGATCGACTTTATGGACAGGGACGATCAGCGTGTGGTGAATTTTTATTACCGGGCAGCCCGAATAGCGGCGGAACACCGGCTGCTTGTAAACTTTCACGGATCATACAAACCGACCGGCTTGCAACGCACCTATCCGAATGCGATTACCTTTGAAAGAGCGTGGACTTTATAACGAGCGTACCGACCGTATTCGATCAAACGGTACCGCTCGACGGAAAAGTAGGAGAATACGTCGCGCTTGCGCGACGAAAAGACGATACGTGGTACGTGGGAGCGATGACAAACTGGGATCCGCGGGAATTGACTATCGATTTTTCATTCTTGCCCGATGGTGAATATCGGGTTGTGATTTTCAAAGACGGAATCAATGCGAATCGCGATGCGACGGATTATGTAAGAGAAATTCGAACTGTTACCAACGCCGATCGGCTGAACATCGAGCTTTCAACCGGCGGCGGATGGGCGGCGCGGCTTGAACGGGTGGAGTGAGAGGGAGGGCAATTTCATCCGTTATTTTCCCCGTTGATTTGAAATCCGAATAGAGTAGCACTCTTTGTCAAGTATAATTAACATAAAGTGCGCTTTAGCGTTTCCGTGCAGAATTTCTTCGTATTTTACCAAACGGCTCGATCCGATGGATATTATTTTAATTGTATTTCACTGCTCAACCTGATATCCCTCGACGATACCTTCCTTATAATTGATATCGTACACGGGTTGGTTCTTTTCCTCTTCATCGTTCCAGCCGTTGTAAAGGGATTCACCTTCGGGGATATAGCCGTATCCCGGTGAATCTTTAAACTCTTTTTCCGCCCCTGCATCGATGCCTGCCTTGAATGCAGGAACGTAAATTTCATGCAGCGTCCGCTCATCGACGACCGAGTTGCTCTTTCGCCGGAAGTAATCGGTGTTGTTGGCTGCGAAATGCTTTAAGGTGGCGGCAGTGCCCGTGCATTGGACGCCTTTCACATACTGTTCGACAATACGCGATACAAGGAACGGATCCTCGCCGAAGTATTCGAAATTTCTCCCGCATTGTGAATGACGGTATATGTTCATACCGGGACCGAGCAGGATACCGATGCCGCCTGCCCGGCATTCCTCACCGATTGCTTGGGCGTATTTGTACGAAAGTTCGGGATTCCAGGTAGCTGCCAGCAATAGCAGGCACGGGAATGCAGTAGATTTTTCTAACTGGTAATATCTGAGATCAATGTCGCTAACATTATTTCTGATATGAATACCCTGTGTTGCATCGGTCATATACACTTCTTTGAGATTCAATCGTGGAACCGGTCTGATGAAAAACATACGATCACCGCCGATGTATGCGATTTTCTCATCGAGTGTCATCGATGAGAGAACAGCCCGTGCCATTTTATCGGATTCATTATATGGTAAGGGTTGAAACATAATTCCTCAGTATTTTAGATTATATATAATCTGGTTAGGAAATTGTATAGAATAAAAAAAATAATTCAACGCAGAGAGCGCAGAGGCCGCAGGGAATTTTATTGTTGGATACATCTTATTTGAAATTATAATTTTGCCACCCAATCATTTTGCATAATGCTATTAGAAGGAGATTTTTTCATAGCTATTGATTACCTTATCGATCCACGCATTTGTTTCCTCATTAATAATTTGGCGGGCAGGATCCTGATGAAACCAGTCGAGCGTTCGTTTAATTCCCTGTGAAAATGGAATAGTTGCGGTAAAACCGGGAACAAATTTTTTTATTTTCGAATTGTCGAATATAACGCTTGACGATTTATCGCCGGTTAATTCGCCGATCAGGTTCCCGTCGTATGCGGCGAGAAGATCTGCGGGGATGTGCACGATGTTTGCCTCGCATCCGACAGCATCTGCAATAATATGATGAATTTGATTCCACGTGAGTACTTCATCGGACGTGATGTGGAATGAATGTCCGATAGCTTGCCGGTGACCGATAAGCCCCACAAAAGCTTTTGCAAAATCCTCCGAATGAGTCAACGTCCATAGCGTTGTGCCGTCGCCGTGTACAATGATCTTTCCCCCTTTTTTAATCCTGTCAACTGTGGTATATTCCTGTCCGCCTCCGATTGGTACCGGAATAATCCTATCATACGTATGCGACGGACGTACTACGGTGATTGGGAAGTGATCGTTTCTGTAATAGTGATACAGCAGTTCTTCGCACGCAATTTTATTGCGTGAATACTGCCAGTACGGATTTTTAAGCGGCGTTGATTCGGTGACCACCGGATGTGCAAGCGGTTTTTGATATGCGGAAGCCGAACTGATAAAGATGTATTGTTTTGTTTTTCCGTTGAACAGCCCGAAGTCGCGCCGGATATCTTCCTCAATGAATGCAATCCAGTTAACCACAACATCCCACGAGTGATCCTGTAACACTGCGGATATCTCTTCCGGTTTTGTTATATCCGCGATAATAGATCTTGTACCCGGTATTGGTGAAGATCTTTTTCCGCGGTTGAGGAGATACAGATCGATACCTCGCTCCACGGCAAGCCTACTCACCGATGTACTGATGTTACCGGTGCCGCCGATGAAAAGAACTTTCATGATTATTCCTGTCTAATTGTTGTTAGTCAAATAAACATTATGCTGTTCCTATTTTTTACGATGGTCGAATCTCTTAAAGATGACATAAGTATCTCCGACCTCGATAGGTCGTGTGTACTGATTCACCCGAAGTTTGCGCAATTGATTTCTTACGTGTTCGGGGTACCGGGCTATGTTCACCGTTCCGAGATCTTTTCCGAATTCCGTTGTGGTTCCTTCACGAATTTGCCGTGCGAGAATAATAAAATCGGTTCCTTCCCGGAGAAGTAGATAGAGTGAATCGGCTTCCTCTTTGCTGAAAGCAACGATCTCAGCGAGATTTAAAAAAGTAGGTTCCTTTATTTCAATGCGAATCCGGTATCGTATCCAGCGACCATTGACGGCAATGTCATCGGGGGGCGAAGTAAATCGCCAATTTCTCAACGAGTCGGTTGCAGCACTATCCCATTTGGGATCTCCGCTTGAACTTAATAATTTGACCTCTTCCACGGTACCGTCCTTTCGAATTAAAAAAATGACCGATAATTCGGGGATAACGACTTGAGAAATTTCTTTGAGCGGTGGAAGCGGTGACATACTGATAACTGCCGGAGCTGCCGGCGTTTCAACTCTTTCAGGAGGTGGTGTACAACCCCAGATTAAGAAGAACAGTAAAAAAAGCAGATAGTGCACACTATGTATATATTGATTATACAATTAATTTATATCCTTTGTATGTAGGTACAGTACAGCACATTTATTTCCATTTATATGTTCTTTCGCATAGAAGACAGCATTGATCGCACCGAGAGGACGAATTGCGAGTCCTTTTGTTTTTCCATCGACCATCCGCTGAAGGACGGGCCGTGGTATCGTTATCCTGGTAGTTGATGCCGGTGTTTCCGACACCTCTGCATCAACTACCATCTGGGTATTGAATACTCGATCAATTGGTTGATCTTGCAACAAGCTGTTCAATGTTATTGAATCACGTTCCCACGCTGAATCTCCTTCGAGAATTTCCACTACGCGTATTTTTCCGAATTCATGGATGTCGGTTTCGGCACGTTGGAGAGAATGGGTTGTTAATTCAAGGAGTCCCGGGCCGGAAACCGATTTTCCTTTAAATGATTCAAGATCCCATCTCAAAATCACGAATTGTGTTTCGCTGACGGTCAATACCGGAATTTTTCCTGACATATCCGCTGCATACCAATCTTTGTAGTTAACATCGGGATAGGCTAAATCGATCATGCCATTTTGCGATACCGGTACTTTATTGGTAAACATTTCCGGACTCAAGCGCGGCGGTGGATATAAAACCTGTTCGCCTTTATCGGGTTCCGCATTGTTAACATCGACAACGTACACCTTAAAGTAATCGACATCGACACTATATTTCCCCAGTCCCCAATCCATCAAAGCAAGTTGTGCGTTTACAATGTCGCCCGTTTCTGCATCAAAATTTTCCGTTGTCATACTGATGGTGTGCCAGTGTACGGTGTCGGGTATATCGAATTCCATGAGATGCGTATGAAAGTCGGTGGTCTTTTGTGTATGAGCATGCAGGTTTACACGTCTGGGTGCATGACTCACGCGTATGAGAGCCTCGATGCGGAGTTCGTGGTCGGGGTTTTGCAGTATGTTCAGATCGAGATCATCTGAAACGGTTCGCTGGATCAGTGCCCACCAAATATTTCGTTTATCACGGGTCGCGTCCACTATGATAGTAGCATAGCCGTTGGACTGAACGAAGTCTATTGTAGCATTGCCATCGCCGGTGAAGAATCGCCATTCATCGATGGTAGGTTGATCGAATTCATCATGGAATTGTGCGATTCCTATATGGAAGAAAAGACTGCAGATTAGTGATCCGATGAGACAGTATCTGATAATAGTCCCGCTTTTCATTTTTTTATCATTCCCATTCGATATTTCTGATCCGTTGGTTATACTTTTACATACATTGAGACAAGTAATATCCTGTGAATAGCACTGAACTCCTTGTTTGCAATTTCCTTTACTTCAATCGTGCTGTTACCGTGTGGAAATCAAATTACTGCACAAACTCCAACATCACTCCCGCTTTAATAAAAATCAGAATCATTCATTTTTACGGTGTACAACTCTGCCAACTGATGTTTTTGATCCGTTCATTATATTTCCGTATAAGTTCTATCGTACTTTCATCATGTTTGTAAATGGAATACCATCCCTGATGCTCATGCGGTGGATCGCCTGTTAACGGATCGCCGAGATGCCACATGACGCCCGGTTCAACGGGATATCCTTCTCCCGACCATGACCATAAGTTGTAACCGGCGAGGTTAGAACGCTCCAGAACAAGATGATATAACGCTTCGAATACCATTGTATAAAATGTGTCGCGATACGTAACCGGAGCGCGCGGGTCGTAATTTCGGGTGTCGCGGGAGACGCCGAACTCCTCAAGGACAAGCGGTTTGTTCAGTTTTTCGGCGACGGCGATATGATCAGCCAGATACCCGAATGCGAAGCCGGTTGCCGGAACAAACGTATCCGGATTGTAGGGAATATACCGCTGCCAGTTTTCAATCCATAGATGCATTGTGAGATAATCGAGCTCGGGATATCTGCCGACTTCCTCAAACAACGGGTTCTCATCGCCTGCGATAAGTTTTCCTTCTCCGCCCAGGGATACGAGTTGTTTCGGTGCGTGTTCTTTTATGAATGCCGCTGCATTTTTCACCCAG
>PWJF01000260.1 GCA_003560935.1 Ignavibacteriales bacterium | reverse complement strand
GGACCTTTGTGTGTCTTCCATTTGTACCCCTTCCGAAGCTCTCTGAAAAACGGAGAAAATAATATAGTATCCGAAAATGTCTGTAAGCCGAATTCTGTCTGCCCTTTCCCCGATAGCTATCGGGGGGAGAGGAGGCAATCATTTATCTAAGCGACCTACCCGAGAGTGCATTCCCCCGAATTACCGGGGCAACGACGCGGGCAACGTCGATTCCTCTCTTATTTGGTCTTGCTCCAGGTGGGGTTTACCGTGCCTCCGCCAGTCACCTGTCGGAGCGGTGAGCTCTTACCTCACCTTTTCACCCTTACCCCGTGAGATAAATAGGTCATACTTATTGTTGAATGACGCCAAATATGTTATCTCACGGGGCGGTCTGTTTTCTGTGGCACTTTCCGTTCCCGATCAGCTCGAGACCTCCGTTTTCACGGAGCACCCTGCCCTGTGGAGTTCGGACTTTCCTCCCCGATTTATCTCTCGATAGTCGAGGCGACTGCCCGACATCTTCAGATCATATATCCCAATACTATCCCGTATCAATCCAGAAAAGCTTCTTGATTATTATTCAATATTCACTATTCACTATTGAAAGTAATATATTAACTAATCGGATAAAGTTCAAGAAGGGTTAGACGGCAAGCTGAATTTTTGAATCAATTCCGGTATTTGCCAGGCGGTCAGCTTCACGGTTTTGCTCCCGCCGTATGTGTTTAAACTCGATTTTAGAGGGAATTGCCCGAATTAGATCCCGTACTTTTTCGTTCAGTTTTTTAAGTTCCGGCTCTTTAACCTTATAATGGCCGTTTAATTGTTTTACGACAAGTTCGCTGTCGGAGTAGACAATAATGGATGCGGGATTTTGTGAGGTTCCGACCGGTACAAGGGATGGGGTATTCTTGAGTTTTTTCAATGCTGCAATAAGAGCGTTGTATTCTGCCTGGTTGTTTGTCATCTTCCCGGCATACCCGGCGGCTGAAAACAGCGTATCGCCCTTTTCGGTTTTAATAACAATGCCGATCCCGGCTTCACCGGGATTCCCGCGCGAAGCACCGTCAATGTATACGTTTATCATCAGGCGACCTTGTTTACCTCCGCGGCAATCTCCTCGGCTATCAATATGCGTCCGCAATTTTCGCAGATGTGGATTTCGTCGTTTTTCCGGAGCAGCAGGTTGAGCTGTGGGGGGACGGTTTTATAGCAGCCGCCGCATGCACCGCGTTTGATCGGTACAACGGCTTTTCCGTCCTTTGCGACACGAATCCGGTCGTACATCAATAGTGTATCTCCGGGTATCTGACGGGCAATCTTCTCGCGCTCATGGTTAAGCTGCAACTCATCTTTTTCATGTACTTTCGACACCGATTGCAGTTCACTTTGTCTCTCGGTGAGTTCAGTTTTCAGCGTTTCGAGTTTTTGCTTGTGTTCGTCGAGTTGTGTTTGTAATTCTTTTTGTTTGGAATCATGCTCGTCGGCTTCCTGAAGCTTTCTGGTTATACCGGCTTCGGCTTGATTTATTTCTTTTGTAATCGCATCGTACTCTTTGTTGTTCCGTACCTCATAAAGTTGTTTCTTGAGTGATTCGGCGCGGTCGTTTAACGATTCGGCATCAAGCGTTGATTGTTCGCGAGTTGCAATATGTCCGTCGATTGTTCTTTGTATTTCATCGATCCGGGACAGAAGTTCCTGTAATTGACGGTTTAAATTGCGGACTATGCCCGGTAGATCCCCTTTCTCTTCCTCAAGATCCATCAATTTGAGGTCGAACGTCTGCAGCATATAAAGTAATCTTATTTTGTTTTCCAACAAGATCGCCTCCTCTTAGCTATACGTAATTGGGTTCGTTATATAACTTGTTGCATAAAATTTTGTTTGTGCATCTTCAAACCTCTTTTTCAATCTATGTACTATTACATCAACAACAAACACTTCGGTTTCGAAATGTCCGGCGTCGATCAGATGGATGATACCACGTGCTTCGTGGAATGTATGGTATTTTATATCGGCGGTTACAAATGCATCGGCTTTCTTTTGTAGCGCAGCCGGCATCAGCTCCGATCCGCTGCCGCCGCAGACCGCAACCCGCGCTACCGTTGAGCTGTGTCCCCGTGTCCACCTGACCGCAGGGATATTCACTGAGTTTTTAACATGTGCAATAAAATCATCAACCGGCATCGAGTCAGGGAGTGAACCGATTACTCCGGCACCGTATGCCGGATCGATCGCTTCATTTGGGTACACGTCGTATGCTACCTCATCGTACGGATGAGCATCGATCATTGCGGTTACCACTGCGCTCGCTTTCCATGCGGGCATAACCATTTCTACTCGAACTTCATCTTCATGTTGCAGTTTACCGACCTCGCCGCTAAACGGTTGTGCGCCTTTAAGAGGTCGGAAGGTTCCGGTTCCGCGTATCTGGAATGAGCATGCTTCATAATCCCCGATGATCCCCGCCCCCGCTTTTGTCATGGCATTCGTAACCGGTTCGACATAGTCGGGGGGTACAAACACTGTAATCTTTTTCATAGTACCGCTTTCCTGATGCAGGAATTCGATATTTTGCAGATCGAGTTTATTCCCGAGCGCGAAATTAACACCGTCGCGGGTAAAGTCGATGTTGGTGTGTGCCGAATACAGGTTTAATTTGTTCCGGGCAATATCGAGAGCAAGCTTGCCGGATAATGTTTTTGAAGTTAGATTTTGCAGGGGTTTGAAAATGAGAGGGTGGTGGGTGATGATGAGGTTGCATTCTTTCTTTACGGCTTCCTGAACTACCTCCGGAGTAACTTCAAGAGCCGCTATAGCTCCGGTGACATCATCGGTTGCATCGCCGATTTGAAGCCCGACATTGTCGCGTTCCCATGCAATTCCAGGGGGTGCCCATTCCTCCATTTCCGTGATTATATCTTGTATCTTTAACATAGTCTATACAAAAAAAAAGTGTCCGCATTTTTGCAATGACGGACACTTTTACTTAAATTTGGTATACGTTCCCGTATTCTCTCTTTCAGGCAAGACCGGTAGCTTTTTGACCTGATGGAATACTCTTAATCGTTTTAGCCGTTTTTTATTCAACTGTTTTTTAATCAATGAGCGAAGCGAATTAATTGTTTTTTAATCAATGATCCCGACATAGTCGGGAGAATTAATCTGTGTTTCATTGATGGAATATTTATTTTTGTTAGACCTTAAATATACGGTTATTATTGCTGAATTGCAAGAAAAAAAACCCGCTTGATTTTTACAGGGAAAATATCTATATTCCTAAATAGCTATATAGTAATATAAAACCAAATAACATAATAACGGAGAGTTGCTATGGCCGTATATGAATATCGTTGTCAGGATTGTGATTCTCTTTATGATATCTTACATCTTGGTAAGGAAAAGCAGGAAGATATTGTATGTCCGCAATGCAGATCAACGAAATACAAGAAATTGTTATCGGTATTTAACTCATCATCAAATTCATCGTCTTCGGTGAATAGTGCACAGATGCCGTCCTGTGCCGGCGGCGCATGTGGTATAAACGGCGGATGTTTTAATTAAACCACACATAGGATTTTATCTCAGTAGCTTTCATGATAAAAAGCAATTACTTCAAAATCATCTTTGTGTCGGTAATATTTCCGGTTATATTTATAGCCGCTGCGTCTGTTCAACCCGTTAACAGGTCGGACGAACATAAAGCGCGTGCACAGGAAGCAGCGCAATCCTTCATGGGAGAGCTCCAGGGTATTCTTTTAAACGAGCTGCGTGAAGGCGGTCCCGTTCAGGCGCTCTCAGTATGTGCCGATACCGCACAATTGTTAACGCAAGCAGCCGCCGGGGAGCTCGGTGTATCGCTGAAGCGGGTAAGCGGTCGGATCCGCAATCCGGAAAACGCTCCCGATGAATACGAACGGAAAATTCTGGAGAAATTCTCTAAGATGCACAACGAAGGCAAAGAGCCGCCATTCATTCATACGGAAGAACGAACTTTTAACGGAGAAAAAGAGTTCTGGTATATACAATCAATTCATCTGCAAGCGCAATGTGTAGGGTGCCACGGTAGTGAGGATCAGATTGCAGGGAACGTCAGGAAGTTACTGCGCGACCATTATCCCGGTGATGAAGCGACCGGCTATAAACCGGGAGATTTTCGAGGGGCACTTCGTGTCAGTTTTTCGATTACTAACAATTGTTTTTTAATCAATGAGTGAAGCAAATTAATTAGCGGGAGTCAGTATGAAACAACGTATTGGTGTAGTTGTCGGTCTTGGTTTGGTAGCTCTTGTTTTCCTGCTCGCTTATTCACAAACCGGTGGAGGCACGATGGAATATTCAGTACATGATTTAAAAAATAAAATTGAAAATCAGGATGACATGATCGTTCTCGATGTTCGCACACCGCTGGAATATAACGGTGAGTTAGGACACGTGGAGAATTCAATTCTGATACCGGTGCAGGAACTGGAGCTGCGTGTGAGGGAACTCGACCGGTATCGCGACCGTGAGGTCGTTGTTATTTGCAAAACTCAGAACCGGAGCCGGGTGGCTGCATCAATATTACAAAACGCCGGTTTTGAACGTGTTGCGTATGTACGCGGCGGTATGGTCGACTGGAATGTTCAATTTAATAATTCACAATATAAATAAGTGTAATATTATGATGAAAAATGTAATTATTATTATTGCTGTCGCTCTCATCGGAGCGATCGGTGGATACGCATATTACTACTTTATAGGATGCAATGCAGCGAATACCTGCCCGATCACAAGCAACCCGCTATCGAGTATGGGATATGGTGCGCTGCTTGGCGGTGTAATCGGTTTTAACTTTATCCCGTCGGAAAAAATGAAAGAGAGCTCGTAACTCCATGACAATTCTTCTGGGAATAATCGCGGGGGGGCTTTCGGGTTATGCTATAAGCAGCTATATGAACAAGCGAAACATCTATGCCTGTACCTTGCTTTGCAATAAACGAATAAGTATAGTATATTTTTCGTTATTGGGAGCATTGCTGGCATCAAGTATATGAGAAAATGACACATGTTTACGCAATCAGTCCGGCTGGGGAAAATACTCGGTATTCCGGTCGGCGTTAATTATTCGTGGTTTATTGTTTTTGCCCTCGTTACCCTCACCCTTGGCGGTCAATTTGCCTATGTTTATCCCGAATGGACATCCACGGCACACTATATTGCGGGCGTCATTACCAGTCTATTGTTTTTCCTTTCGGTATTATTGCATGAACTCGGTCACAGTGTTGCTGCAAAGCAAAAAGGTATAAATGTTCGCGCCATCACACTATTTATTTTCGGTGGAGTTGCACAGATAACGCGTGAACCCGATCGCCCCATGACCGAGTTTTACATCGCCATCATGGGACCGGTGGTGAGTATTTTGCTTGCCGGTATGTTTGCCGCGATCGCATTTGTATTTCAACCGTTCAGCGAGGTCGTCGTTGCCGTTACGCAATGGCTTGCCCGTATCAATTTTATCCTTGTTCTTTTTAATATGATACCCGGATTCCCGCTTGACGGCGGCAGGGTGTTTCGTGCGATTGTGTGGTTTTATGTCGATAGCTACGAACGTGCGACAAGAATAGCATCGGGTGTCGGGCAGTTTATTGCGTATCTTTTTATTATCGGCGGTATATTTCTCATTGTAGGCGGGTACTGGATAAACGGGTTATGGATTGCCTTTATAGGGTGGTTCCTGTTAACAGCGGCGCAACAGGTCAGCCAGTATGTAGCACTCAAGAGTGCGTTGCGCGGTATCAAGGTGCGGGAAGTAATGCAGACCGATTGTCCGAGAGTCGATTCATATACAACCGTTACCGAGCTTATCGATGAATACATGTTCCGTACAGGCCGCCGGGCTTTTCTTGTTACGGAGAAGGATGTTTTAACCGGTCTTGTGACATTGCATCAGATAAAGAAAATACCCCGTGAAGAGTGGCACAACACGACACTCGGTACTATAATGACGCCGTTCAATGAATTACACTGGGTGAATCCGGAGACCGAAATAAGCGAAGTGCTTGACATTATGAATGCCGAAGATGTGAGTCAGGTACCGGTCGTGATCAATGGCAGGCTCGAGGGAATTATCGGCAGAAATCACCTGCTGCAGGTGGTAAAGACACGGCTTGATATCGGCATCTAATCACAAACTCGAATAATCAAGTTTCTCGAAGTTTATATCCCGCAGCTGATTTATCTTTTTCTCTATTTTCTGAACCTGGTCTTCGAGTTTTTCGATATACGTTTTTTCCTGTTCCGAAAGAGTTTGCCGCTGCAGCACGTCGATTGATATTTTTATTGCCGCCAGCGGGTTGTTGAATTCGTGGCATATCGTTACAATCAATGCTTTAATTGCATCGGTTTGCTTCTCCGCCATGAGTTGTCTTTTGTTGATCTTTTCCATCTGGTCGCGAAG
>PWJF01000043.1 GCA_003560935.1 Ignavibacteriales bacterium | reverse complement strand
CAAGCGGTGCATATCTTGAAGGTCAGCGGGTCCGACTTCCGGGGAACGATGAAAAGGAAATGTACAGTGTTGCATTACGGATGCCCTTCCGAGCGCGGGATTTCGAAGCAGCCGACATTAGTGTGTTTATCGGCCCGATGGATCATTCACTCCTGAAAAGCTACCGTGTAGGACTGGACCGGATGGCATCCCTCGGATGGTGGTTTATCAGACCGATATCGGAATATTTTATTCTGCCGCTCTTTAAGTTCCTGAATTCATTCATACCCAATTACGGCCTGGTCATTATAATTTTTTCGATATTGATAAAAATATTGATGCATCCGCTTACGAAAAAACAGATGCAATCGATGCGTAAGATGCAGAAATTGCAGCCGATGATGACCGAATTGCGCGAGAAATTTAAAGATGATCCGCAGAAGATGAACCGGGAGGTTATGCGGCTCTATTCCGACTACGGTGTCAATCCTGCAAGCGGTTGTCTGCCTATGCTGCCGCAGCTCCCGATTTTGTTTGCGCTGTTTACGGTATTTCGGTCAACTATCGAACTCCGTCAGGAACCATTTGCTTTCTGGATTACCGACCTCTCAATACCCGACAGAATTATTGAGCTACCATTTAATATCCCGATACTGGGAGCGGATTATCTGAGCGGACTTGCACTCCTTATGGGAATAACAATGTTCATTCAGCAAAAAATGACCATGAAGGATCCAAGGCAGCAGGCGCTTGTATATATATTACCGGTTGTGTTAACATTCCTGTTTACTATTTTCCCCTCAGGATTAAACCTCTATTACTTTATGTTCAACTTGCTTTCGGTAGGGCAACAATATTACGTAAATAAGAAACACGGCGATGAACCGCTGCGTAAGGTAGATCCGAAGAAGAAAAAGTCGGGGGGTTTCTTCGGTGCACTTGAAAAACAAATGCAGTTATCGCAAGCGAAGAAAAAGCTGAAATAGTATTTAATAAAATAAGCTTTAAAATAAAACGGGGTTTGCAAATGAAAAGCAGACCCCGTTTTTTATATCTATGGGTAATATATTGCGGCTCCGGGGCCGATCGGTAATCCAACCGCTATCCAGATAATTACCATAACCGACCAGACGAGAAAGAAACCTATTGAATACGGCAACATTGTAGCTATGATCGTGCCGATACCATAATTCTTATCATACTTTTGCGCAAAAGCAACAATGAGTGCAAAGTATGACATCATCGGGGTGATGATATTTGTTGTCGAATCGCCGATACGATATGCGAGTTGGGTAAGTTCGGGAGAAAAACCGACCAGCATAAACATAGGTATGAAAACCGGCGCCATTATCGCCCACTTTGCGGAGGCACTTCCCATAATCATATTGATTAGTGCCGAGACTATCATAAAAGCAAAGATAAGAGGATAACCGGTAAAACCGATTGCTTCTAATCCTTCGGCTCCCTTTATTGCAAATATAAGTCCGAGATTGGTCCACCCAAAGTAGGCGACGAATTGAGCCGCAAAAAATACCAGCACGATGTATACACCGAGCGTGCTGATGGTCTTTCCCATTGAATTGATAACATCGCTGTCGTTTTTAAATTTACCGGTTACGAAGCCGTACGTGAGTCCCGGTACAAGAAAACCGATAAATATAAACGCGACAATCCCGCTGAGGAACGGTGATTCTAAAATAGTACCGGTTTCAGGGTCTCTCAGAATGCCGTCTTCCGGAAGAAGCGCCCAGAGTACAAGACCGGTCAGGATTAAGAAACTCAACCCCGCCGCTTTAAGTCCCCTTTTTTCTTCCGGTTTGAGTCTACCCATATTATTGTTGTTATCTTCTGTCGGATCGGTATCGGGTGTGCCGGTATACTTTCCGAGACGCGGCTCAACGATTTTTTCGGTTATCCATGTACCGGCAGCGGTAATTACAAACACCGATGCGAACATAAAATAATAGTTCGCTGCAGGATTGACCGAATAGGTCGGATCGATTATATGCGCCATTTCTTCAGAGATACCGGCGAGCAGCGGATCGATCGTCCCGAGGACAAAGTTTGCACTATAGCCGCCCGATACACCTGCAAATGCCGCGGCAAGTCCCGCCATCGGATGCCGCCCAAAAGCAAGAAAAATCACGGCCCCGAGCGGTACGACCACGACATATCCCGCTTCCGATGCGGCATTGGAAAGCACTCCGGCAAAAACGGTAACGATCGTGATTAATCGTGCCGGAGCGGATAGTACGATGCCGCGAAGGGCGGCTCCCATAAAACCCGATCCTTCTGCGACACCGACCCCGAGCATTGCAACTAGCACAACCCCGAGAGGTAGGAAACGAGTGAAATTGGTTACCATGTTATCTACAATCATCCGAACCCCCTCGCCGGTGAGTAAGCTTATGGGGCGAATAGTTTCACCTGTAGTGGGATGTTGCGCGGTTAAGTCCATCGCCGCAAACACACCCGAAAGCAGGAGTACAAGTAGGGCAAACATCGCAAACAGAGTTGCCGGATGAGGTAGCTTGTTACCGATGTACTCTACGCTATCAAGAAACTTAAGAAGATAGCCCCTTTTTTCTTTTTTGTCGTTTGAGTTTATTTTTGACATATTTATCCGTTGATTAGTCTAGAATATTCAAAATCCAGAAGTACTATAGTCACGGGGAAAGCTCCGTTACAATAAACGTGTAAATTTTTTAATATATAAGAACCTGGACTGAAAATCAAACAATATAAAGAGAAAGGACAATAGGAGGGATTTTTTCAATATTTGAAGGGTAGGATGACTCTTTAATGATCATACATCGGTGCGTTGATATTCTCGAAATGACGCAGGTACTCTTCTTTTGAAATATCGTTCTGCCAGGCACCCATTAACATAGCCAACCCGGTGATTGCGACGAACAATCCTATCATGAGCGATGCGAACACGATATTGGGTACACGTGTGTACGTGACGGTCGATTTCATTTCAAGTGTGTTTTTTACAGGACACGCCTGCACGCAGCTCATACACGCCATGCATTCGTCGGAATGTACTTTGTTTACCTTATGAACCTTGATGTTCGAGGGACATGCTACGGTACACAACTCGCAATCGATGCATGTGGATTTATTACGGGCTATCTTAACTGGACTGAACCAGCTCAGCGCACCGAGTAAAGCACCGTACGGACAGAGAAATCGGCACCAGAAGTTTTTTATGATAACCGATCCGATTATAAGAATGAGTAGAACCGTCAGGGCAAAGTTTGAGATGTCCGCAAAGAAGAGGAACATCTTGATGTCGGAGACGCGGGCATAGGGACTATAGAGGAAAGTTTCGAGTACCCGGGCACTCATCCCGAATATCGTCCAGACAAAAAATGCGAGTATGAGATATTTTAGTGATCGTAACGGATAATCCAGCCATCGGGGTACTGTAATATTTCTACCGAAGATTTTCTGACCGAGCATCCAGAGCGATTCGCTCAATGTCCCTACCGGACACATCCAGCTGCAAAACGCTTTTTTAAAAAGCAGTCCGATACCGACGATTGCAATAAATATGAATACACCCGCGGGATGTATGGTATTAACGGTACCGGTATACAACCAATGAAGTAATCCCATAAGCGATGCAATGGGAAGAAATCCATCGACTCCCGGGGGACGCTCGACGAACGCCGACTCACCGCCGGACATTCCCCATTTCATGAAGAGGTGAAATTCAAATCCAATCCAGATACATAACAAGACGAACGCAAGCTGAACGGTCGAGCGGAGGAATTGATGATCTTCCTTCAGTCTCCAGACAAAGCGCTTGATGATGTTGGGTTCCGATGAAAAGTCGATCTTCTTTTTCCGGAGGTCGGGTGGAATTTTTTTAACCCGTGGCGCCGGTTTTTCGGTAAAAGTGTGTATCCGGTTGTTTTTAATCTCAAAAACTACGGGAGATGATCCGGTAAATTGGTTGGTATTCATTATCTAAACCGCATCTTTTTCTAATCAGTGTTGCGTACACACATTTCAGACTATTTACTCCTAAATTAAGAAATAATTTATATTTTGTCAACAATATGAGAAAATGTTTTAACTGGTAGTAATGAACTATTTACTTCAATCTGATAGAATTAACCAATATATGTGCCCGGCGGGTGGGTTCCGGGAGGCGGTATTTTGTTGTACTCTGTAGTATGATATTAACCGCCTCCTCTACTGTTATGCGATGACCGGCGGAGACGAATACAGGCCGGACATTCCGTCTCGTACGCACCGCCATACCGATAGTCTCCTCTTTATCAATTAGAGGTGATGTCGCTCCTTTCTCTTTCTCCGGTTCTTTATACGTACCGGTGAGAACACTTTTCGCGCAGCCGATGGTGGGAATATCCAGAAGCAAACCGAGGTGACCTGCAATCCCGAATCTCCGCGGGTGAGCGTATCCATGTCCGTCGACTACGAGAACATCAGGCTTTTGACGCAGCTTCTCCAGCGCCTTCAGCACCGCCGGCGACTCGCGGAAGGATAATAAGCCGGGGATATACGGGAATGAGGTTTCTGTAACGGCAGTTGCTTCTTCAACGATAGTAAGATCGGGATAACTGAGTACAACGATACCCGCATATATTGTCGTACTCCGTTTGTTGTAGGATATGTCGCACCCGGCGATGAGTTTCGGTTCTTTGCGGAGTTTTACGAAACGGACATTTTCACGTAGAGATTTTTGTAGTTCTATTGCTTCTTTGGGGGTGAGGTTCCAGGGGTGGGTGGGGTTAATGTTCATATCCGTAACACTCAGACGTTAAAAATCGGTATGGGGTTATAGAGCCGTTTTTCAAGTGCTTCGATGTTGTTAATAGTTTCAGGATGTAATTCTTTCACGTATACCTTTTTTTAGTTGTTGTAATAGCTGCAGAGTGCTATCAAAGTATTCGCCTTGAAAAGAACCATGAGAACGGTTCATATCGGTAATTAATTTATAATCTGACTTGTCGTTTGTTTCCCAATCGAGAATTTGTAATACGGTATCAAGCGTATCTCGTGATACTATTTTAACAATATTCCTTCCGACAATCCGGGCACTTAACCTCGTGTAATCGAAATCATCTTCATCATGAAGATCGTCATCATCGCCATACAGACGATCATCATTACCGGCATCAATATATGTTTCTAATATATACTTGATGTCGATAGCATCATCAGATCTCTCTGGATATTTTTCATCCCAGGCAATAAGTTTCAGAACCACCAGGGCAGGTGGTGTACATATTTTAACATCCAATGGCGGTTCGTCTTTGATCCTTAATTTTATGGACGATTCAAATGCTTCATCAAATCCGGTTGTCGTCATTTCCTTTTCGTCTCCCGGCCAATGTATTACTCCTTTAGGATTTTCAACGTCACCGAATGGTATGATATCGACGAGTACCCCGCTTATATGTTTTATTCTAAAGTGAAGCTTTTTATTCCTTTCAAAACCACCTGATTGTATGAGAGCATCGACCAGATTTGCAGCTTCTTCCCAATTCTTAGAATGTATACCAATGTCTACATCAAGAGTTGCCCGCCTGGTATCTATATCATAGAGAGCGGAGAAAAATAGATCTCTCGCTTTTGCACCAACAATAAAATATTGTATTCCACGCTGTTCTACAATTGCGTTAATTGATTCGATTGTTTCTACAATCGAATCCTCAATTTTCCCCGATATGTTTTTTGAGATAGTCATCAAATATTAGCTTTGCAGTTTCGATGTTTCTAGCATCTCCGGTTGCGATTAAATCTGCATATACCAGTATTGGCGGCACAATGTTTTGGTTTTCTTCAATAGTATCAAAGTTCCAGAAGCGTTCACGTATTTCGACGTCACCGTCTTTATCTCTGCGCAATTTTAAATCCAGTATGAGATTTTTAAAAGGTCTGTTTGCATAGATTGTAGTGATCTCCGGTTTAAGATATCTCGTCATCATATAGGCAGCAGTTTCTCCTCCCCACAAAGCGTCGCGCTGTGTCAGGTCTGCCTGTTGCCATAATTCCGGTCTGTTAAATTTATAACGACCGAAAATAGTCTTCGGTCGAAGCTTTCCAATGTAAGCATCGGTCCATTTGTCGAGAAGCTCTTTTCGCCGGATTAGTTTTTTTTGTTTAATCTCTTGCTCAATAATATATCCTTTTTGAGTTAACTCTCTCAAAATATTTGCAACCGTACCCAATGCGACGTCCGCTGCGGTTCTGATTTCTCTGTAGGTTGCATTCCATAGATTACCTTTACAAAGGAGTGCAAATATTACCTTAATACCTGCCTTGCCAAACATCCCTTCTTCGTACGCGAGTCCGTAAGTTAAGTCTTCACGCGGATATCCGTGAATAAAAATGAAAGCGGGAGGGTGGTTTATAAACATGTTGCCGGCGGTGTCGATGAATTGAACTCCCAAATCCTTCATCATCTTTGCAAATT
>PWJF01000323.1 GCA_003560935.1 Ignavibacteriales bacterium | reverse complement strand
GCACATCTCCATCATTGATTCACCGTCACCGTGCATTTTTGCATGCATCTTCTGCATCATCTTCATGCGCATCTCGCCGTCTTCGGCAATATGTTCCATGATCATCTCCGCCATCGCCGGGTCGCTCATCATTTCCATCATGTGTTGACGTTGTTGGTCGTCAGCGTGATGTTGATGTTCTTCCTGCGGCATGAATGCGATAAACAGAAAGAAGATTGCTCCGGCGATGAGTGTTAATGCTGTAAGTTTCATGGTAGTACCTCCTTGTTATGAGCAATAAATATTTCCATTCTAAGTATGTATTCCGGGGTGGGCGAAACTCCCGCCCCGGCGCGTGGTTTAGTTTAGTGATGATCCCGATGTTCATTGTATTCAACAGCATCGGATAAGCTGCAGCAGACAATTTCGCTGTCTTCCGGCATCATTCTGCACTCCATAGTCAATGCCGGATCATCATGCATTGCCTTATGAATAGACTCCATCACCATCAATCGTATGTTTTCATCCGCAGCAAAATAGTTTGTGAACATTTCCTGCATAGACGGTTTTTGCAACTGTTCTGCTATCAGTTGCTGGTGTTTTACCTCTGCGTTGCCGTGTTCTTGTGCCGATTGCGGAGCGGTGGCAGCGAACAGAAGTAATAGAACACCTGCGAGTACTATAGATATTGTGCGTGACATAATATTACCTCTTAAGTTTTGTTTTGAATATCTTTTAAATAGAACGAGAGGATACAGCGGTAGTGCTCAGAGCAGATATGCTTCGTACAGAAGGAAGAGTTCTACTGAAGGTATGATAAGTATTTGGGTAATCAACCCGGGATGGATAAAATTCGATGGGTTAGGTATACTAACCGATACATTTCGTATGGTAAACAATGAATTAATGACGTATTGATTGGCGGATTTGTAGTCCTTGCCGGTCAATGCTTCATTGACCGCTGTTCCGCCGACGAAAGTATCGATATGGCATAACGGACCAGTGAATGCCAATCCGGATCCTGGTGGCGTTGATTCATCTGCATTGGCAGTATGCTCGGTGCAAGACATATCGCATGGATTGTCTTCCATAGCGTAGCAGATATGCCGGTGTGTAGTAAATCCCAATGAGGTGATCGCAAACAGGATGATGAAAAGGGGAACCATCCGTGAGAATAATATTTTATTGTATGCAGTCATAAGGGTCACCTATTACGTGGAACATTTAAATAGGCAATCGGTTCCCGTTAAATAGTTAAGATAACAGTTGTTTTCTTTTTTCTTCATAATCCTCTTTCGATATTTCGCCTTTTGCATACCGTTTTTTCAGAATATCGAGGGCGGATTCTTCCGTGCGACTTGCCGGCGGTCTGTTTTGTGTCATGATCCAACGCACGAGCGCTACGATACCTACGATGATAAGCGCCCAGAACAGAACCATAAAAATCCACCCAAACCACATACCGTCTCCAAATGGATGCATTATTTCACCTCCTTTTCAATTTTCTTTCGAATAATTCACCATTATTTACCTTTTGAAGATGCTTATCGATTCATATAATTTTTTAACTCTTCATTAGATGGTAATGATTTTGTTGGTGAAGCTCGAAATACAACTTCACCATTTAGAATTAAATTTGGTGAATTTTGAATTTGATATTTCTCCATCGTTTCCGGATCATCTTCAACGTAAGTGGTCTGATACTTTACACCTAAATCATTTAGGTTCTTTTCTAAAATTGTTCTGTGTGAGCAATTTTTAGTTGCTAAAATTAACACATTCATTTTTTTGTCTTTCGTTTAAATTATTATAATGCGAAAGTTTCCCTATGCTTTCTCAATAGATTCTTTCAACATTTCCTGAATTTCTTTCGCGATCTTTTGCAGCCCGGGATTATCGATCGCCTTCATAGATTCAACCGGGTCGATAGCAGCAAACTCGGTTTTACCGTCGGCAGTTTCCTGTACGATCACATTACACGGCAGCATGGTACCGACCTTATCTTCGGACTCCAGTGCTTTATGTGCGAATGGTGGATTACATGCACCGAGAATTTTATAGTTGCGAAAATCGACATCAAGTTTTTTCTTTAATGTCTCTTTGACATCGATTTCCGTGAGAATACCGAACTTTCTCTCTTGCAGAGCATTAGTTATCCGTTCGATCGCTTTATCGAACGGGTCGTCTACGATTCGTGAAAAATAATAACTCATAAAAATATCTCCTTTTTCAATTGTAATATAATATACCTATAAAGCTACCGTAATTCCACCCGACACACCCGCATCCGGCGACGTTTCACTGAAACCATACGAACCGGTAATGGAAAATGTCAACGCAGTGCTCGTTCGGATATTGAATCCCAGCGACACCTGTCGCGGCGGGTCGTATCCGGATAATATTTTTGAGTATCCCTGAATATATGCTAAAACTGAATATTGTCCGTTTTGAAAAAACCGTCCTACACCAAAACCGTAGGTAACAGGATCGTTGTATGTATAATCCTCCGGATCACCGAGTGTGATATAACCAATATCGGTAAATAATGCATACTGGCCAAATTGTTTTCGAAGTGCGATACCCAACCCGAAGTCGAATTCTCCCGTTCCATAAATATCGCTGGTGTGAGCAACCGGTATTTTGATCATTCCGTTTAAAGAAACGGAGGGGAGAGAGTTTCTTTCTGTTAAGACGGTATATTCACCCCGCAGAAAGATATCACCCAATCCGCCGGAGAGTGTTGAACCGTTAGTCATCATACCGCGGCTACCGGAATGCATCCCGTTCCCGCTCTGTCCTTGATTTCCGGGTAGAAACATATCACCGCCCCTGCTCACAAGCTCACTGCTTTGTGCAAATACAGAAAAATCTGCAGAAGCATACCAGCGTGTCGTCTGATAGCGAATACCGCCATACAACGTGTATGATGATGTAGACTCGTCATAAATGTATTTACCTGATACCATTTGCAGCGAGCCGTTTATGTACCAGTTCCCTTGCGAAAAAAGGGTGGAGGCAGGTAGCAGAAGCAGTACTGCTGCAACAATGGCTTTGATTTTTTTCATAAAATATTTTTCAGGTCTTATCACTTTAGTGTTTTCGTGTTTTTGTGGCTCCAGATTATGAAGACTAATCATTATCTTTCCAGATCATGCATCTCTTCCATCCGTTTTACCATTTCCTCGAAATTCTCCACAACGGTTTCCATATGTTTATGCATCTCTTCCATATTCCGGCGCATATTCTCGCTTTCCATCATTTCACGATCTCCCATCATTTCATGCATCTCCTGCATAAAGGTGTGCATATCTTCTGCCATTTTTCCCATATGCTCGCCCATTTGAGCCATGTGTTGATGTCCCTTCATATGCTCCATATGCTCATGCTGATGCTGCATCCGGGTAATTGTTTCTGTCCGCTGCATTATTTGCTGCATACGCTCCATCATATTTCCCATTCGATGCTGCATCTGCTGCATATGCTGCATATGCTGGTTCATGTGTTGCATCCGTTCGCCCTGCATATGTTGAGAATATGCCGGTGTTGTGGTGAATAGTAATGCAATTGCGGCAAAAATACTTAAAAAAATCATTAACGGTCTCATCATTACCTCCTGATTTTATTTGTTAGTTCTTTACTTCCTTTTTCTATTAGATGTAATATATGATAAAACGATTCAAAATGCGTTACATAATTATTGGATTTTTGTACAAATCCTTCATTGTTATAAACTGCACATATGTATAAAAAAAGAGTTACAATTCCATAAAAAGACCGTCGTCTTTCCCATCCAAGGTAATAGAATGGATAGGAAAAGGTTCCGATTTCGGACCGGGCATTCCGGGAGAACCGGACGGCATACCGGGAAGTGCAATACCTCTGATATCCGGCTTTTCCTCCAATAACTTCTCAATCGCTTCTATCGGCATATGTCCTTCGATTACATATTCGTTGATGATTGTAGTATGACAGCTTACAAGATGCTGCGGAATACCGTATTCCGTTTTGATCCTCTCCATATCTGTCCTATAAACTAGTTCGACATTGTAGCCGTTTTCGTGTAAATAATATCCATGAGCATGGCAGCAGCCGCAGTACTGCGACATCAGTACGGTTACTGTCTTTCCGTAAGAATTACTATCAGTGTCAATGATTTTATGTTCGGCCAGACTTGAAAGTGTAAACAAAACTGTCGCTATTACTATAGTAAGAATCAGATTGGTTGAATTATTTTTCATATTATCATTCCTTATAAATGAATTTATTTTTGATTTCACCGTCCCGTACGAACAAAACACACGACACTTAATTTACCAGGTAATCTTTCTGATATTCTGGTTTCAAATACCCGTACCGTTTTATCATCGCCGCTATAACTTCGTCTTTCGACTTTCCTTGATTTAGTTGCTGCTGAATGAACGATTTGGCTTCGATTGCGCCGTGGTCCATATCGCAGGAACAAGTCTCGAGTGCCATTTCACCGCATCCGCCGCAGGGACAGATGAATTTTTCGGCTACCTCATAGACCTCGCTTGTGACGGTTGCCGGAACCTCCTGTTGTATGAGAGTATCCATTGTTGTATCCTGTTGACCGGATCTGTCTATCACAAGTAGTGCAATGATGAATATTGCCAATCCGAGCCCGAAAAGAAGATAGATATTTGCAATATACGGCTGTTTTGATATCTGTTTTCCTCTTTTTTCTTTTTTTCTCGCGTGTAATTTCTCTCCGCACAAGCGGCAGAATTTTTCGTCAGCGTGATAGGTTATTTTACATTGTTTGCAGTACATTTTCCTTTCTCCTTAAAAAGTCCATCTATACGTTATGTTTATATCTCTCCCCGGCATCGGGAAATTTCTGTCCTCAACACGGGAGAGATGGTCTCGATATTTCGTATCGAACAGATTATCGATACGTATTGATACTATATGTCTTCCTGAACCGTCAAATCTGTATTCTCCATCAAGGCCGAAGAGAATGTATCCGGCTGTCGTTTCTTCGCCGGGTGCAACCCGGTTTTGTGCTGCTGCATACCGGGTAACGATACCGGCCCACCATGCCGGCTTCTCATAATGAATTTCGAGGGAACCGCGGAAGGGAGGAATAAAGGGGAGGGGGAAGCCCCTTGAATCGCCGTACCTGCGTCTCCCGCGAACATAATCAATCGACGAGCGTACACGTATATCTTGTGTAAGTAATGTTTCAAGAGAAAGTTCGCCGCCCATAAGTACCGCATCGTCTGCTTCGTAAATAAAAACAGGCAGACCTGTTCCCGGATGGATATCGCCGGTAGGTCGCAGAAGAATATAGTTATCGATATCATTATAAAATCCGGCTACCTCTGTACGCAAACGGTCCGATTTGTAGCGTACAAAAATATCTACTCCGTGACCTATTTCGTTTTTGAGATCCGGATTCCCGATTTCATATGCACCCGTTGCAAGATGCGGACCGTCGGAATATAATTCATCGACAAGCGGCGCCCGGTGACTGCGGGCAAACTGGCTGCCTACTTCAAAAGAGCCGGAGAATCTGAAATTGATTCCGAACGCTCCGGAAAATGTTGTCGTAGTACGTCTCTCGTTTAGATCGGGGAAAAGTTCGTTTTCCCGTATATGTATATCCTGTAATTCGACACGTGAACCGAATTGTAAATGAACAAGGTCCGTCACGTGGATTTCCTCAAATAAAAAGAGCGCAAGGAAGTTCGAGCGGGAATCGGGCGTCAATGCTTCATCGCCGCCGACTTTTACATCCCGAAGATATCCGTACACACCGAGCGCACCGCGTTCCAAAATGCCGGTACCCCGATGGCGCAATGTTAAAGTTGAACTTACACTGTATTGAGTAATATCAAGTTCAACGTCTTCATCTATACTGCCGTCGGGTTCGAGTTCTATTTCAACTTCTTTATGTGAATACCGGCTGCTGTTAAATCGCAGTTCGATGTTATCGAAAAATCCTTTTCTATTCCAATTAGCATTTCCTTGAAGGTTGTACCGGTTGAGTCGTATTTCTACGGATTCATCCGGGTCATCGATTTTTTCTGGAATGCCATATTTCATGTCGAAGGCACCAAGTGATAATCCACCTGAAAAATTTTCATTCCGGAAAGCGGAGCCGAAACTTCCGGTAATATTAGCTATATCTGTGTCCGGCAATATTCCTTCCGGTGTTCTGATGTTTCCGGCTTCCCGGAATGATAAGCGCCCGGTTGCAGCCCAACTCGATCCGCCGTATGTGAAACGGCCGAATCCGGTTCCCGAGCGGTTCATGCTTGCCCCGCTCAGTGCAAGTGTACCGGACAATCCGCGGGACCAAATAGCCGGTACATCTTCGGTAAATATGTTTACAACGCCACCCAGTGCGCTTGAGCCGTAGAGAAGACTTGCAGGTCCCCGAACCACTTCTACACGATTAGCCGAAAGAGGTTCAACGGTAATTACATTATCT